>NZ_UNRE01000012.1 GCF_900537085.1 Agarivorans sp. Alg241-V36
CCTAAAGGGTGTTGCTTATAGATACCTTATTTAGAAACCATGAATACTTGTTGTACTCATGAGATGTTTCAGCTTTTTCGAATGTTAAAGACAACAGTTTTTGCCTGGTGGCAATAGCGTTGTGGACCCACCTGATTCCATGCCGAACTCAGAAGTGAAACGCAACTGCGCCGATGATAGTGTGGGGCTTCCCCATGTGAAAGTAGGTCACTGCCAGGCTCTCATACTAAGCCCTCGTCTTATGACGAGGGCTTTTTTATTGCCTGCGGTTTATCGCTTCGCTCTTTATACCCTATCTGCATTTAGCCTTTTTAAGGCGCTATGACTCTACCGGCTCTAGCACCTCACTCTCCTGCACATACAAGGTCGACCAATGATTACGCTTGGCTAGCTTCTTTGCGAGGCTAGCGCGCTCACTCAAATCATCAATGCTTAAATTCGAAGCCGCTGTCCAGCGAGTAACACCTAGCCTAGTGAACGATGAATATCAGGGCTTAGCTATTTAAAGTGTAAGAGGGGATGAGGCTGAGTGGTGTCAGAGAAGATAACGTTAGGACTGAATAGTTGATTAAAGTATTTTAGTAAGTAAATGCATTAGGGATTTAATCGAGTTCAATTTAGCGAAGCTAGCGTGTTTAATCAGAGCATTGAGAGAATATTCGGATTTATGGCCTGTAGTAATCAAATAAAAAAAGCCTGTTAGATAACAAGCTTTTTTGAGAACTAATTTAGCTCTATAGAGCTTATAGCTTTAACTCAGAAAGATACTTCTTAAAGCGATCTCTTAACTCCGGATGGCGTAAGCCAAATTCAACAATGGCTTTCATATAGCCAAACTTACTGCCACAGTCATGGCTTTTACCTACCATGTAATAAGCTTGCGTGGCTTCTTTTTCCATCAAGCTTGCAATGGCATCAGTAAGTTGGATTTCGTCACCAGCACCAGGAGCAGTTCTTTCTAATTCTTTCCATATTTGAGCTGATAGCACATAGCGGCCAACAACCGCTAAGTTTGAAGGAGCCTCTTCAATCGCTGGTTTCTCTACTGAGCCTATCATATCCGAAGATTCACCAGGTTTTAGCTTCTTACCATCGATGTCTACGATACCAAATTTACTTACGTCCTCTTTGGCGACGGCTTCAACCATAACTTGGCTCGAGCCTGTTTGGTTAAACTTAGTTACCATGTCAGCTAAGTTTTCGGTGCGGAGATCTGAGGTTGAATCATCGAGCACAACATCGGGTAGAAGGACAGCAAAGGGTTCGTCACCTATTAAAGGATGAGCACATAGGATTGCGTGTCCGAGGCCTTTTGCGACGCCTTGACGAATGTGCATGATGGTAACGTCTCTGGGGCAAATTGACCGAACTTCATTTAGCAGCTGACGTTTTACCCTTTTCTCTAATGTGGCTTCTAGCTCGAAGCTGGTATCAAAATGGTTTTCTATAGAGTTCTTACTAGAGTGGGTTACTAAAATGATCTCTTTAATACCTGCAGATATTGCTTCTTGCACAACATATTGAATCAGCGGCTTATCTACGATCGGTAACATCTCTTTTGGGATGGCTTTGGTGGCGGGCAGCATCCTTGTTCCTAATCCTGCTACCGGCAGTACAGCTTTTCGTACTTGTTGGGTCATTTTCAGTCTCTTGAAAAGTAAGGTTAAATGCCCGTGCACTGTAACATGCCAAAATGACATTTTAAATTGAGATATTTGCGAATAGGTACACAGCTGATGTTTTTTTGAGGTGGAGAAGCTATCGCCCTCGCAGTAACTGCGAGCTACGGACGATGCTAAAATGAACTAATTAGTCTACGTAAATCCTGTCTTTGTTATCCAAATAGATTCTTTCACCAATACCTGGCACTAACACAATTTGTTCAATGTTCTTGAAGTCTCCATGTTGCTGGCGGTATTGAACGATAGCAGTTGATTTCGATTCTCCAACGCCTTTAAGTGAGTCTAGCTGTTCTGCGCTGGCGGTATTTAAGTTGACAGGTGTTAAATTTTCATTAGCTATGGCTGATTGTATATTGATTAAACTAAATACAAGCACCAGTGCCAGCTGAATTAACTTCATGGTTTATTCTCCTTTTTGATAAAACCATGAATAACCGTAGAAGATATGTTTTATATGCGAATCACTCATTTGGGCTAAATTGTGACGCTAAGATGACAATTGGGCGATAGCTCGCCCAATTAGATTAAGGAAGTACTTTTTTGAAAGGTTTTACGCTTACCTGTGCGTAAACGCCAGCAGCCACATAAGGGTCGGCATCTGCCCAGGCCTTTGCATCAGCCAAGCTTTCAAACTCAGCGATGACTGTTGAGCCGGTAAAACCAGCTTCAGCTGGGTCTTCAGCATCAATAGCTGGCATTGGACCAGCAACCAATAGTCGACCTTCATTTAGTAAGGTGTTTAAACGCTCTAAGTGAGCGGGACGAGCTTGCTTGCGTTTATCCAAGCTATTGGCAACGTCTTCAGCGTAGATTACATACCACATGCGATTAATCCTTTTTCTCAGTCAGTGATTCTTGTTGTTCTTTTGGCAAATGCTTATATAGGTAAACCACCGTACCCACCGTGAATACCAAGGTTAATCCAAGTAAACCGAACACCTTAAAGTTAACCCAAAACTCCTCTGAGAAGCTAAAGGCAATGTAGAGGTTTAGCGTTCCACAGGCGATAAAGAATAATGCCCAGGCCACGTTCACTTTGGACCAAACATCGTCTGGCAGCGTCATTTCCTTGCCAAGCATTTTTTTGATAAGCGGACTACCAAATGCAAACTGGCTGACTAGAAGCACTAAGCCAAATATCCAATTAATAACGGTAGGTTTCCATTTGATGAAGTCGTCATCGCGCAGAATTAAAGTTAAGCCACCAAATACTAAAATAAGTACAAAGGAGATGAGATGCATTTTCTCAACTTTTTTGTTTTTGATGTATGAAATAGCCAATAACACTGCTGTAGAGATAATTAATGCAAGAGTTGCCGCGTAAATATCTTGCATCTTATATACAGCGAAAAAAATAATTAAAGGGATAAACTCGAAAAATTGTTTCATAGTTCCTCAGCGCCAGCTGTTAATAAAAAAGCCGCTAAAAAGCGGCTTTTGATAGTAGCAAGATCTTTAGCTAAACGGTAGCCGCTTTCATGTCACTGGCAAACTGCTTAAGTGTAGCAAGCATTTGGACTTTGTCATCGAGGTTGTTTTCGATGATTTTAACCACGGCTGAGCCAGAAATAGCGCCAGCTGCTCCAGCTTGAATGGTTTCTTTAACCTGCTGAGGCGTAGCTATGCCAAAACCCAGTAAGGCTGGCGGCGCATTATGTTGCTTAAGCTTGTTTAACAGCTCTCCCACTGGTGCGCCTGCTTTAGTCTCTGTGCCAGTAACGCCTGCTCGGCTAACGAGGTAGGTATAACCTTGTCCATATTCAGCCACTTTGGCTAAAGTAGCTTCATCAGCGTTTGGTGGCGCAATAAAGATGCTTTGTAAGTCATGTTTATCGGCGGCTTCTCTAAATGGCGCTGATTCACGAATAGGCACGTCTGCCACTAGCACCGAGTCTACTCCTGCAGCGGCTAGCTTTTGATAGAAAGAGTCAATGCCAGTTGAATAAACCAAGTTAGCGTAAAGCAGCAGGCCAATAGGTACTTGTGGGTGTTTTTTGCGAATGGCACTTAGCATCTCTAAACACTTCGGTGGTGTTACATCAGCCGCTAGAGCACGTACATTTGCACCTTGAATAGTTGGTCCATCGGCTACCGGATCAGAGAAAGGAATACCCAACTCTAGTGCATCAGCACCACCTTCAACTAAGGCATCAACAATTGCTAGCGATTGCTCTAAATCTGGATCGCCAAGTGTAACAAAGGGAACAAAGGCGCCTTGTTGTTGGCTAGCTAATTGCTCGAATAGGTTAGCGTAACGTTGCGTCATTATAAGCTTCCTCTTTGTTCGAATATTTCGGCTACGGTGAAGATGTCTTTGTCGCCACGGCCAGATAGATTTACTAACAAAATTTGTTCTTTGTCTTTATCTTGCTTCGCTAATTTAAGCGCGTAAGCTAAGGCGTGAGCAGATTCAAGAGCCGGAATGATTCCTTCACATTCAGCTAAAACTTGGAAGGCTTCTAAAGCTTCCTCATCAGTTGCTGATTCATAATCCGCTCTGCCAATGGCGCTTAAGTGAGCGTGTTGCGGACCCACTGACGGAAAATCTAAGCCAGCTGAAATTGAATAAGACTCTTCAATTTGACCGTTTGGATCTTGCATCAATAATGAATGCATACCAAAGAACATACCTTTACGACCGTGTTTAAGCGGTGCGCCGTGTTGGTCGGTGTCAATGCCTTTACCAGCAGGTTCAACACCAATTAGTTTTACCTCTTCTTCTTTAATGAAGTCGGCAAACATGCCAATGGCGTTTGAGCCACCACCAACACAAGCAATGACTGCGTCAGGTAGACGACCTTCAGTTTCAAGAATTTGTTGCTTGGCTTCTTCGCCAATCATTTTCTGGAACTCACGCACAATGGTTGGGAATGGGTGAGGGCCAGCCGCGGTACCTAGTAGGTAGTGAGCGCTGTCGTAACTGGCAGCCCAGTCACGTAATGCTTCGTTACAGGCATCTTTCAGGGTTGAAGAACCACTATGCACAGGAATAACTTCTGCGCCCATCAGCTTCATTCTGAACACATTTGGCTTTTGGCGTTCACAGTCAATGGCACCCATGTAAACACGACACTTAAGGCCAAGTAGGGCACAGGCTAACGCGGTTGCTACGCCATGTTGGCCAGCACCTGTTTCAGCAATGATTTCTTTTTTGCCCATACGCTTAGCAAGCAATGCCTGACCAAGTACTTGGTTGGTTTTATGGGCACCGCCATGCAGCAAGTCTTCACGCTTTAGGTAGATTTTAGTTTTAGTACCGGCAGTTAAATTGCGGCACAGGGTTAGCGGAGTTGGTCTGCCGGCATATTCGCTTAGTAGGCCATTAAACTCTTCTAAAAAGTCTGGGTCTTCTTGGGCATCAATAAACGCTTGTTCTAGCTGGTCGAGTGCTGGCACTAAAATTTGTGGCACAAACTGCCCACCAAACTCGCCGAAATATGAATTTAATTTACTCATTGTTGACTCTTATTCGTTAATAATGGTTAACGGTGACTAATCTCTTGAGACTAGTACTGTCTAATCTGTTCAAACGCAGCATTAATTTTTGCTGGGTCTTTAACGCCTGGTGTTTGCTCAACACCGGAGTTTAAATCTAAGCCTGCAGCGGCGTAGGCTAGCGCATCTTGGATGTTGCTTGGGCTTATACCGCCTGCTAGCATCGCACCGTGGCTGTGCTCACCTAATAGTTGCCAGTTGAAGGTTTGTCCGGTGCCGCCACATTGGTCGGCCACTTTACTGTCGAACAAAATTTTGTCGGCATTATTGGGTGCTTCTGGCAGGGCATCACTCACCCCTAGCGCTTTCCAAACTAAGCTGTTATTAAGTTTGGTTTTTAACTCTGCAATATATTGTTGGTCTTCGCTGCCATGCAACTGAACGGCGTGCAATTTGAGTTTATTGGCAATGGTTGCCACTTCTTCAACCGAGCTATTTACAAATACACCTACAAAGTTAAGCGGAGCTGCTTGAGCGAGCTTTTCTGCCTGGGCTAGGCTTACGCAGCGCGGTGACTTCTCAGCGAAAATTAGGCCGCCATATACTGCGCCTGCTTGATAAACGGCCTGCACGTCTTGCTCGCGGGTTAATCCACACACCTTGTTTTCGCCCAAAATAAGCTTGCGACAGGCCATGTCTACGTCATCTTGGCTCATGAGCGAGCTACCCACTAAAAAGCCGTCGGCGTATTTAGCCAATTCACGCACTTGTTGGTGCTGATAAATACCGGACTCTGAGATGATGATCCTATCTTCAGGAATTTGTTTTGCCAGCTCTGGTGTTCTATCTAAAGTTATCGATAAGTCACGCAAGTTTCGGTTGTTAATACCGATAACTTTTGCATTTAGATCAATGGCGCGCTCAAGTTCTTCTTGGTTGCTTACTTCGGTAAGTACGCCCATGTTCAGTTTATGAGCAACTTCGGCTAGCAAGCGGTACTCGTTGTCATCCAATACCGATAGCATCAGTAAGATGGCATCGGCTTTATGATAACGCGCTAGGTAGATTTGGTATTCGTCAATGAAGAAGTCTTTACAAAGAACTGGCTGCTCAACCTGCTCTCGCACTTGAGTCACGTAGTCAAACTCACCTTGGAAGTACTTAGTATCGGTAAGCACAGAAATGGCTGCAGCATAGTTTTTGTAAACACCGGCAATTAGATCTAAATCGAACTCTGGGCGAATCAAACCTTTTGAAGGAGAGGCCTTTTTACATTCAAGAATGAATTTAGCTGGCGCACCAGATAGCGCTTGATAGAAGCTGCGTTCAGAGGGTTCAACTTGATTGATAAAGCTTTCTAATGCTTGGTTTAGCATGCGCTCGGCCAACCAAATTTCTTTATCTGCCACAATTTTATCTAGAATGGTGGCTTGTTTTGTTTCTGCTTGGCTCACTGACTCATCTCCGCCAATTGGTTCGCTAAGGTAAGTGGTCGGCCCGAGGCCATTTCATCTAAGGCCATTTGTACGCCTTGTGCTACATCGTCTGCTTTACCAGCAAGCTTAAGCAACAAAGCAACGTTTACTGCCACTGCAGCTTGTTGGGCAGTGCTGGCCTTACCTTGAAGTAATTGCAGGGTAATGGCTTTGTTTTCTTCAGGCGTGCCACCTTTAATGGCTTCTAGTGCTGCTTGCTCAACGCCAAAGTCTGCTGGGCTTAAAGTGTATTCAGTGATTGTGTCGCCACTTATTTCTGCAATTTGCGTTTCACCATGAATGGCTACTTCGTCTAAGCCAGCGCCGTGAACTACCATGGCTTTTTTCATGCCTAGTTGTTGCAAGGTGTGGGCTATCGGTGAAATAAGCGCAGGGTCGTAAACACCCATCACTTCCATGCTTGGGTGAGCCGGGTTAATTAGCGGGCCCAATACATTAAATATGGTGCGAGTTTTTAAGGTTTGTCGCACTGGCATTGCATGGCGTACGCCTGCGTGGTATTGCGGAGCAAACAAGAAGCACAGGCCTAACTCATCTAAACATTTTCGCGCAGTATCTGGTGTCATTTGAATATTAATGCCTAGAGCTGCCAACAGATCGGAAGAGCCTGATTTACTCGATACGCTGCGGTTACCGTGTTTGGCAACTTTAACCCCAAGGCTTGCAGCCACAAAGGCTGAAGTGGTTGAGATATTAATGGTGTTGTGGCCATCACCGCCTGTGCCAACAATATCTGCAAAGTCGTATTCAGGGCTTGGGAAAGGCGCAGCGTTGGCAAGCAAGGCTTTGGCTGCACCGGCAATTTCCTGCGGTTGTTCGCCTTTAATTTTTAGCGCGGTTAACAGTGAAGATAAAATAATCGGCTCTACTTCACCTTGAATAACCTGACTGAACACTTGCTGTGCTTGTTCAATGCTTAAATCTTGTCCTTGATATAGCTGCTCTAAAATAGCCTGCATTATGCTTGCTCCTGTTGGGTGGCCCAGTCTAGGCTGCGGGCTAACAGTGTTGCCCCTTCGCTGGTTAAAATGGATTCTGGGTGAAATTGAAAACCAATAACCTTGTCTTGCTCGTTAATGATTGCCATTGGCATTTTTTGGTAGTGGGCATTGACCACTACGCCTTCAGGCATCGAGGTAGCTACCAAGGAGTGATAACGCGCAACCGGTAGAGGGTTAGTTAAACCTTCAAATATTAAGCGGTTGTCGTGCTCAATAGCCGATGACTTACCATGCACAATTTCATCAGCTTTACCCACTACGCCGCCATAGCTTTCTACTAGGGCTTGATGACCTAGGCAAATACCAATAATGGGTACTTCACCTTTACACAAATCAATTAGCTCTAACATACAGCCTGCTTGCTGTGGGTTACCAGGCCCCGGTGATAACACCAATACCGGTGGTGTAGGGCTATCATCAATATGCTGCTTAATTTCTTTGGCGCTTAAGTGATTGCGGTAGATGCTCACATCTAAGCCTTGGCTGCGAAACTGATCAACAAGGTTGTAAGTGAACGAGTCAAAGTTATCGAGCAAAAATACACTATGAGTCATGGCTAACATCCTTCAAAGTTGAACCGTGAGCACGGGCTATTGCGTTTAGCACCGCTGCTGCTTTGTTTCGGGTTTCATCTGCTTCGGCTTGAGGCAGTGAATCATACACCACACCAGCACCAGCTTGAACATGTGCGACCTGATCTTTAACAAAAGCAGAACGAATAACGATACAGCTGTCCATGTCGCCGTTACCTGCAAGATAACCTACCGCTCCGCCATAACTGCCTCGGCGTTGTTGCTCAACTTGGCGAATTAACTCTGAAGCACGAATTTTAGGCGCGCCCACTAGGGTTCCCATATTCATACACGCTTGGTAGGCATGCAGTGCATCTAGATCACTGCGTAAAGTGCCTACCACTCGCGATACCAAATGCATTACGTGGCTGTAACGGTCTACTTTTAGTAAGTCGGCTACGTGGCGAGTACCTGGCTCACTAATGCGAGCAACATCGTTACGAGCCAAGTCAACCAGCATTATGTGTTCGGCGGTCTCTTTTTTGTCTAGGCGTAGCTCTAGCTCTAGTCGTCCGTCTAAGTCTTGATTGATTGAGCCATCGGCATTAAAACCGCGTTTACGAGTGCCGGCAATTGGGTAAATTTCAACATCGCGATTATGGCTAGAGTACTTAATAGCACTTTCTGGAGAGGCGCCAAACAATACAAATTCGCTGTCTTGTAGATAGAACATGTAAGGGCTAGGGTTGGTGATCTTTAGTTCGCGGTAAGCGGCGAGGCTATCGGGACAAGAGAGTTTAAAGCTGCGTGATGGAACAACTTGGAAAATGTCGCCTTGGCGAATGTAGTCTTTCATGGTTTCTACATTTTGGCAGAAGTCGCGGTCGCTTATGTCGGCTTCAATTTTTCCTTGGTAATCACTAAAATCTGGTTGCGCTTGTTGGTGATTTTTATGCTCACATAATTCTACCAAATGGGCTAAACGCTGATTTATTCTAGCTTGTTCGCCATCGTCGTATACCGAGCCAATTAAGTGAGTAACTTGTTCTTGGTGGTCAATGAGTAGCAATGTTTCGGCGAGGTAGAATTGGTAATCAGGGCAAATATTGGTGCTTTCGGCCACCTCTTGCAATTGCTCAAAGCTGGCGATGAAATCATAAGCAAATACGCCGCCGATAAAAACGCCTTTATCGTGAGAGGCGAGCTCGCCATAAAGCGTGGTAATTAAACGTAGCGCATCAACCGGTGAGCTAGCTTTTAATCGGGAGTCTTCGTCTAAATTAGCAGCTGGGAGTGGGTAATCTAAAACCAGATGAGTTGCACTGTGTTCGGTGATTAAGGCTTTATCACTGTGTTCTACAATGGCCGAGATAACCGCTTTACCGTTGAGTGATACTGCAGTAAAAGTCACTTGGCGACCTTTACAGGTAATCTTCAACGCTGCATCGGCCAAAATTAAACTTTGCAGGTTTTCTTTACTGTCTATCTCGCAAGATTCTAGCAATACATTGTGCTGACTTTCTTTGCAAAGCTCTTGATATAAGCTTAGTGGGTCAAGCACGTAGCTCGCATCAATTAATTTGTTGCTTAGCTGCACCCTAGGGTGATTACTCATGGTTCGTTACTCCTCGTTAAGGCCGTAGCGCAAATATAAAAAAAGCCCGCGTTAAGCGGGCTTTTTGTTGTTCTGTTCAATGTATTGGAAATACAACAACTCACACCCGTTTATTTCGGAGTGCGCCACCACCAAGATTTGTTGGTAAGAAGAAAAGTTGTCATGCTTATTCCTAGTCATTTTGATAGACTAAGTTAACTGTAAATGACATAACCAAGTCAAGAAAAAATTTAGGAAATTTAATGCGATTTGATTTGCATTGCCATACTACTGCCTCTGATGGTGGCTTAAGCCCAACAGAAATAGTAATGCGTGCCGAAAACATGCAAGTCGACGTATTGGCCATTACCGACCACGATACCACCGCCGGCATTGCTGAAGCGCAAGCCAGCGCTAAGCACTTGCAAATTATCACGGGTACCGAAATTTCCACCGCATGGCATGCCTTCGATATTCACATTGTTGGCCTTAACCTAGACATTACCCACCAAGGCTTGCAAGAGCAGCTGCTGGAGCAACGTGATAAGCGTGAAGTAAGGGCTAAAGAAATGAGCCGCCGCTTAGCTAAGGCTGGAATAGACAATGTGTATGAGGATGCCAAGCAAATAGCAGGCAGCGCACCTATTACTCGTTCTCATTTTGCTAAGGTGTTGGTAGAGCGCGGAATAGCGGCTAATTTTAATAAAGTGTTTGATAAATATTTAAGTCGAGGCAATACCGGTTATGTACCTAACAATTGGATGAGCATGGGAGATGCAATCGACATTATCCACCAAGCTGGCGGCGTTGCTGTGTTAGCTCACCCCACGCACTACGATTTGTCCAATAAATGGGTGCGTAAGCTGTTGGCCGAGTTTGCCGAATTGGGCGGCGACGGCGTAGAAGTGGCAATGCCGCAAATGTCTAAAGATCAATTGCAGTGGCTTGCCGAACTAGCCGAGCAAAATGGTTTAGCGGCTTCTCAAGGTTCTGATTTTCATCATCCCTCTCCTTGGCGCGAATTAGGTAGAGGCTTACAATTACCAGAAAAGTGCCAAGCGATTTGGCAACAGTGGCCTGGCTTCTCTCCTGAATCCACTCGCTAGGCCCCAAAATAGCAGGGACAGTTATGAGTCAATTTTTCTATGTACACCCCGACAACCCTCAACAGCGTTTGATGAATCAAGCGGCTAATCATATTCAGCAGGGCGGAGTGGTGATCTATCCCACGGATTCTGGTTATGCCATTGGCTGCCATATCGGTGATAAAGCCGCGTTAGAGCGGATTTGCAGAATTCGCCAATTGGATAAGAACCACCACTTCACCTTAATGTGTCGCGATTTATCTGAACTCTCTGAATACGCGCGAGTAGGTAATCAGGCCTATCGTTTACTTCGCAATAATACCCCGGGGCCATATACCTTTATTTTTAAAGGCACCAAAGAAGTTCCGCGTCGCCTGCTTAATCCTAAGCGTAAAACCATAGGTATTCGGGTTCCAGATAACAAGATAGCTTTGGCTATGTTAGAGGCTTTAGGCGAACCCTTGATGTCATCAAGTTTAATTTTGCCAGGCAACGATTACACCGAGTCCGATCCAGAACAAATTAGAGACCTACTGGAACATCAAGTGGATTTAATTGTGAATGGCGGTTATTTAGGTGAGCAGCCTACAACGGTAATTGACCTTTCTGAAGATGAACCCGAAATATTGCGCAGTGGCTCAGGCGATACGAGCCCCTTTGAATAATGTCTGACAATGCTTCTCCCACTCATCAGTTAACACTGGCCAGCGTTAACGGTGAACCTTGGCTAGATATTCCGGAGGATTTGTTTATTCCACCGGATGCCATGGAGGTGATTTTAGAGCAGTTTGAAGGACCCTTAGATTTATTGTTATACCTGATCCGCAAACAAAAGCTGGATATCGAGCACTTACCTGTATTGGCGATTACCCAGCAATATATGGATTATATTGAAGCGATGCGCATGCTTAAACTCGAGTTGGCAGCCGAGTATTTGGTGATGGCGGCGCTATTAACCGAAATTAAATCGCGCAGTTTGCTGCCTGTTCAAGAGCATGAGCAAGCCGAAGAAGACCCGAGAGCAGAGCTTATTCGGCGCCTTCAAGAGTATGAGCTTTACAAAGACGCCACCGAAAAAGTCGACAGCTTACCCAGACAGCAACGCGATACGTATACCGCATCCATTGAGCGACCTGATAACCTGCCGGTTAACGTGATTTATCCAGAGGTGGCAATGGATGAACTTATTGAAGCAATACGCGGTATTGCCCAGCGAGTGGCCAACTTTGAGCATCACGAAATTAAGCGCGAAAAACTGTCTACGCGGCAACGAATGAGCGATATTTTAGCTAAGTTGCAGCAGCACCAGTTTGTTGAATTTAGTCAGTTGTTTTCATTGGAAGAGGGGCGCAGTGGCTTGGTGGTTAGCTTTCTGGCAATACTTGAGCTGGTAAAGGAAGGCTACATCAAGTGTGTACAAAGCCAGCCCTTGCAGCCTATTCAAGTATTATTAGTAGATGCGGAGATTTTTGAGCATGGCTAAACCTAATTTAGTCAAGTTAGTTGAAGCTGCCTTGTTTGTGGCGGGAAGACCGCTTAGTGTTAAAGAATTGCAAACTACTGTGCTAGCAGATGTTGGCTTAGCCAAAGCACAAGTGAACATGGTTCTTGAAGAGTTGTCACAGCGCTATCAAGATTCAGGTATTGAGTTAGCAGAAACCGCATCAGGGTTTCAATTTAGAGCGCGGCAAGAGTATGCCCCGCAACTGGCAAATTTATGGGCTGAAAAAGCGCCAAAATTTAGCCGGGCAATGCTAGAAACTCTCACCTTAATCGCATACCGCCAACCCATTACTCGCGGAGAAATAGAAGCGATTAGGGGAGTGGCGGTAAGCAGCCACATTATTAGTGTATTAAAAGAGCGCAATTGGATCCGCAGCATTGGACATAAAGAAATTCCTGGTCGTCCTACCTTGTTTGCTACAACTGTGAGCTTCTTAGATTACTTTGGTTTGAAAGATCTGGCTGATTTGCCAGAATTAGATCAATCTTTACTTGAAAAACTGCCGCAAGACTTTCAGACTTAGCGCACATTACCACCCGGATAAGAAATATGAGTGAAAAACTTCAAAAAGTCCTGGCCCGTAGCGGTTTAGGCTCACGTCGTGAGATGGAAGCTGTAATTGACGCAGGGAGAGTAAGCGTAGATGGGAGTATTGCCACTTTAGGTGATCGCATCGAAGAAGGGGTTGAAGTAAGGGTGGATGGCCGCATCATCGACATTCAAAAAGTCGAAGACACCATTTGTCGAGTATTGGCTTACCATAAGTCTGAAGGAGAAATCTGTTCTCGCAATGATCCAGAAGGACGAGAAACCGTATTTGACCGTTTACCACGTTTGCAACATGGTCGCTGGATTGCGGTAGGCCGCTTAGATATCAATACCTCTGGTTTATTGTTATTTACTACCGATGGTGAGTTAGCCAACCGTTTAATGCATCCAAGCTTTGAAGTTGAACGCGAATACGCAGTACGTGTATTTGGTGACGTAGATGATGAAGTGATTCGTAATCTTCGCACCGGTGTTGAGCTAGAAGATGGCCGCGCGGCATTTACCACGGTTAAGCGCCAAGGCGGCGAGGGTATAAATCAGTGGTACTCAGTCACTTTAAGCGAGGGACGAAACCGCGAAGTGCGTAGAATGTGGGAATCGCAAGGTATGCAAGTGAGCCGTTTGATTCGGGTTCGCTACGGGCTTATTCCTTTACCTAAAGGTTTACCACGCAGCGGCTGGCAAGAAATGCCTTTAGATCAGGTAAACTACTTACGTAAGTTGGTACAGCTAAACAAAGAAGAGAATACGATTATTAAGGTAGAGGATCGTGTTCGCAGTACCCAACGCATCAGAAAGTCAGTGCGTAAACATCGCTCTCGTACTCAAAGCCAAGCGGCAAAAAGAAGACGCTTAAAGTAGTCTCTTAGTCATAAAAAAAGCTCGCTTAATAGCGAGCTTTTTTTATTGGCGTTTTATAGTCAGTTCGCAAAAATGGGACCTGCGCCGCTAGACCATAAAATAACCGTAGAAATAAGTACGGTCACTAACATCACCAAACCCACAGTGACTAAGCTACTGGCAAAGATAAAACCGCGCTCTTCAGGGATGTGCATAATGATCGGCACTCCGGTGTAGAGCAAATATACTGCGTAAGTTACGCCAACTAGGCCCGCCACCATAACAAACCAAGGTTCTGGATAAAGGGCGGCAAAACCCACCATGTAAATTGGTGTTGCTACGTAGGCGGACAGCTCAAGAGTTTGTTGATATGAGGTATCGGTATTAAAGGTTTTTGCCATCCAAAGCGCTGCATAAGCTAAACACAACACCACGGTAACCATGGCTGCGTACATGGCCACAGACATGAAAATGGCACTGTCGCTGGTTAAGGAGAAGCTATTTGCTCCCACCTTCCAACCAATGTGCACGGTCGAAAAGTAACCACAAATGGCTGGAATAAGTGCCATAAGTAGTAAGTGCGACAAGCTCGCTCCGATCCCTTCGTGGTGCTTGTCAATGTCTTGCCATTCTTCTTTTGTATGTGAAGCTAGTCCCCAAACATGACTAAATAACATAGGCGCGTCCTCGCTAAAATTAACATTAATGCAACATTAATAATTAAGTTATGCGCGATGTCTATGTAATCGTCAAGTAGTTTATTAATTAAACGATTCTGCTGGGAGTTAGGGTAAGAGTAGAGTATTCAAGCGCTTGGCTTGGTTTATGAACAAATCACCTAAGCAAAGTGCTAGTGCTTAATGTTTAAATTATTGACCAAGCTCAAGCTTCTGAAGCTGACCATTAGCGCTAAGTTCTACGCCATTTGGATCAATCTTCAATACACTCATTTGTTGATACCAATCACCAAGTACTACACGGTACTTGCTTGTGTTATCGGCTTGTTTAATAGAGTGGATATCTGGTCGATGGGTATGGCCGTGGATCATGTAGTCTATAGGCTGCTGTTCAAAGCGTTGTTCAACAGCTTGTTGGTTAACATCCATAATCCCTAGCGATTTACTGGTGTTGGCTTGTTTGCTTTTGCTACGGATTTTATTGGCAATTTTTTGTCGAACAAATAAAGGCAATAATAAAAACAAGCGTCTTAGCCAAAGCTTTTGAGTTACTTCGCGGTATTCTTGATAACCGACATCGTCAGTACACAGGGTGTCGCCGTGTAGAATTAAGACTTTCTGACCGTACAGTTCAACCAGCTTTTCTTCTTCCAGTAAGGTCATGCCACAGCGTTCAGCGTAAGCTTTGCCTACCATAAAATCACGATTACCGTGAATGAAGTAGCTTGGCACACCTTTATCAGACAAGGCTTTTAGCGCTTGCTCCACTTGTTTAGCAACTGGGGTTTTATCGTCATCGCCAATCCAAAATTCGAACAGATCGCCCAAAATGTATAGAGCTTCGGCCTCAGGCGCTTGTTGCTGTAAAAAGTCGAGAAAGGCCTGAATAATGTCAGGCCGATCTTCACTTAGATGTAAATCTGAAATGAAATAGGTGTGCACGTAGGCTTATTCCGAAACACTTACAGAAGTGATAAGTACTTCTTCTAGTGGAACGTCTGAGTGAACATAACCAAAGTTACCAGTATCTACACCTTTGATTTTGTTAACTATATCCATGCCTTCTACCACTTCACCAAATACGCAGTAACCCCAACCTTCGCTGGTTTCTGATTTGAAATCTAGGAAAGTGTTGTCATTCACGTTAATGAAAAACTGTGCTGATGCTGAGTGAGGGTCCATGGTGCGAGCCATTGCCAAGGTGCCGGTTTTGTTAGACAAACCGTTGTTTGCTTCGTTTTTAATTGGCGCTTTAGTTTCTTTTTCTTCCATGCCTGATGCAAAGCCACCGCCTTGAACCATAAAACCGTCGATTACGCGGTGAAAGATAGTGTCGTTGTAAAAACCATCTTTTGCATAAGCAAGAAAGTTAGCGGCTGTTTCTGGTGCTTCGCTAGAATTTAGTTTAACTACGATGTCGCCAAAATTTGTATGTAAAGTAACCATTTTTTCACCCTTTTTTGGTAAGTGCACCGATTCTAAACTTTCCCATCTCTACTGACTAGTCACAGTGCTTAATTCGGCTGTTTTTCCTCAAGCGCAGTGTTAGAATAGCCAACCTTAGTAAGCAGTCAGTAAATGGAACAGGAAACCGATTAGATGTTACAGATATACAATACTTTAACCCGCAAGAAACAAGCGTTTAAGCCCTTAGTAGAAGGCAAAGTGGGTATGTATGTTTGTGGAGTTACCATTTACGACTACTGTCACATTGGCCACGCGCGCACCTTTGTGGCCTTTGATACTGTGGCTCGCTACTTACGTTGGTCGGGCTATGAGCTTAATTTTGTTCGTAACATCACTGATGTGGATGACAAAATCATTAAGCGTGCTGCTGAAAACGGTGAAAGCTGTGATGCCTTAACCGAGCGCTTTACTAAAGCCATGCATGCTGACTTCGATGCGCTGAATATGCTACGCCCAGATATTGAGCCTCGTGTTACAACGCATATGCCAGAAATTATCGAAGTAATAGAAAAGCTGATCGCTAATGGCCATGCCTATGTTGCAGACAGCGGTGATGTATTGTTTGAAGTCAATACCTTTGCTGATTACGGCAAGCTTAGCTTACAGAATTTAGAAATGCTACAAGCTGGCGCGCGTGTAGAAGTGGAAGAAGACAAGCGTAATCCTTTAGATTTTGTATTGTGGAAAAGCGCTAAACCGGGCGAGCCAATGTGGGATTCTCCATGGGGCAAGGGGCGCCCTGGCTGGCATATTGAATGTTCAGCAATGAACATGAAGCACCTAGGCGAGGTATTTGACATTCACGGCGGTGGTTCCGATTTAGCTTTCCCACATCATGAAAACGAAATCGCCCAATCGTGCTGTGCCCACAAAACCAATTACGTGAACTACTGGATGCACTCCGGCATGGTTCAGGTGAACAAAGAAAAAATGTCTAAGTCTTTGGGTAACTTCTTCACTATTAAAGATGTATTAGAAGTATATGACCCCGAGACAGTACGTTACTTCTTGTTATCCGGTCATTACCGTAGCCAACTGAACTATTCAGAAGACAATCTAAAGCAATCTCGTTCTGCACTAGAGCGCTTGTATACGGCTTTACGCGGTATTGAGCTGGTGGCGATTGACGAGCAAGTGGCAAACGCCTACCGCGAACCGTTTAAAGCGGCCATGGATGATGACTTTAATACGCCAGAAGCGCTACCAGTATTGTTTGAGCTAGCTAAAGAAATTAACCGTGTTAAAGAAAGCGATGTGGCTTTAGCTGGGCAGTATGCGAGCTTATTGCTGGAGCTAAGCGCAGTGTTAGGCATTTTAACGCAAGACGTAGAAACCTTTTTGCAAGGTGAGCACGATAGTGAAGTGGCTGAAATTGAAGCCTTGATTGCAGCGCGTAATCAAGCTCGAGCTGATAAAGACTGGGCGGCGGCGGATATTGCTCGTAATCGCTTAACTGAGATGGGCATTGTACTGGAAGACGGCGCTGCAGGCACCACCTGGCGCAAAGCTTAAGTAAGACATACAGAGAATAAAAAGGCAGCCTAGGCTGCCTTTTTTACATGTGGTATTTCTTTAACAAGTTCTGATACTGCTCCCCAGCGGTGACTTTGCTGAGAGCGGCTCTAAAGCGCTTTAGGTAATCTTGATTGGTACCTTGGCTAAATGCATAGCAGCCCTCCAATTTACCCAGTTGATGCACCGGTTCAAATAGTTCGCCCTCAAAGCCTAAGGCTCTAGCTGTTTGCTCAATTACTTCTGGTTCAGAGGCTATTACATCAACTCGCTCACGCTTTAACATGCGTAAGGCTTTTTCTAAATCTTCTGTTAGTGATATTTGTTCAAACTCCACACCTTTGTAGAGCAATAGTTGCTCACCTACGCTGGCTTTCATCGCACCAAATAAAAGCTTCGAATTTGGACCTATTTCATCAATTTTTATAGCTCGAGATTTTAAAGCTATCAGCTTGATATCGGAGGTAGTAATTGGGCAAGCCCAGTGGAACATATGCTCTCTGCGGGGACTACGCATGGTGAGAAACAAAGCCATATTAGGGCGGTGTTGTAACAAGTAGTAAGCTTTTTCCCAGGTTTGCATTTTGATAGGCTGCGGATCTTCGCCCATCTCTTGCCACACTAAGCGTAACAATTCGACCGAAATACCGGTGAGGTGGGCATCTTCTACGTAGTTAAAAGGGCGCAGGTTTTCCGTTACAAAGCTTACGTTTTCTGCACGAGCAGTAAACGCTAAGGCAAAGCAAAGTAAGAGTAAGTAACGGTGGAGCATAAGTAATCCTAATCAAGTCCCTTTGTTTAAATTAGCTTACTTTTGATTAAGTTGCAGTGAAAATGGCGAATACTTGATCTGAGTATTCGCCCTGTTAACTATTTATCGTGAAACTCTTCGCAAGCCTCTAAGGTGTTTTGAATAAGGGTTGCTACTGTCATCGGGCCAACACCGCCAGGCACAGGCGTAATAAATGCTGCGTTTTGGCGAGCAACTTCGTACTCTACGTCGCCAGCCAGTTTACCGTTGTCTAAGCGGTTAATGCCTACATCGATCACCATTGCACCGGGTTTAATCCACTCACCAGGAATAAATTGTGGTTTACCCACGGCGACTACAACTAAATCAGCACGACGAACATGGGCTTCTAAATCTTTAGTAAAGCGGTGACAAGTGGTGGTAGTGCAACCTGCTAGCAACAGCTCCAAGGTCATTGGGCGGCCAACAATATTTGATGCGCCTACTACAACGGCTTCTAAGCCATAAGGGCTAATGCCGGTAGACTCAATAAGGGTAATGATGCCTTTGGGAGTACAAGGGCGCAGTGCAGGAATACGCTGAGCTAATCGGCCAATGTTATAAGGATGAAAACCATCTACGTCTTTGTCGGGGCGAATACGCTCAACAACTTTGGTTTCGTCGATGCCTTCTGGTAACGGCAATTGCACTAGAATTCCATCAATAAGCGGGTCATCGTTAAGTTTATCAATTTCACCCAATAGTGTTTGCTCGTCGGTGTTGTCATCTAAGTCGATAGATTTAGAGATAAAACCAACGGCTTCACATACGCGGCGTTTGCTGCCTACATAAACCTGAGAGGCGGGGTTATCGCCTACTAAAATCACGGCTAAACCTGGAGCACGTTTCCCTTCAGCGACTCTTTTCTTAACACGCTCAGCAACTTGATCTTGAACTTGTTGAGCGATTTTTTTTCCATCAATTATTTGTGCAGACATTGATTCTTCTTTAACGAGTGATTGACCATGCTAGAGGGCGCTATTTTGGCATGATAGGCGAATAAATGTCAGATCTTTTTTAAAGCAAAAGGGGAGGTTTTTGCAAGTAAGCAGTAAAACGCAGTGCTTTAGCACAGATAAAGAAGACTAAGCCCGCTAGCGCGGGCCCAATTATATTAGGCGGCAACCCATAATAGCACTGCAATAACCTGAGGCGACAAAATGCGCAGGCACATCACTAAGGGGTAAACGGTAGCATAGGCTAGGGCGGAGGCACCGCTGGTACTGTGAATAGAGTTAGCAAATGCCAGCGCTGGTGGATCGGTCATTGAGCCAGCCATTAAGCCGCATAAGCTTAAGTAGTTCACTTTTAATACGTAACGCCCTATAAAACCGATAATCAGCAAGGGGATAAGGGTAATAAAGGCGCCATAGAACATCCAGCTAAGGCCGTCGCCCTCCACCAATGTTTCAATGAAGTTGGCACCAGAGTTAATGCCTACAACGGCTAAGAAAAGGACGATGCCTATTTCTCTAAGTGCCAAGTTAGCACTTGGCGGCATAAACCAATAGAGACGACCAATACTGCCTATTCTGGCTAGAATAATCGCCACAATCAGAGGGCCACCAGCTAAGCCGAGCTTAAGTGGAGCAGGCAAGCTGGGAATGGCTAGCGGCATAGAGCCTAGTAATACGCCTAGGCCAATGCCGATGAAGATAGGCAGCATTTGCACGTGCTGTAACTTGCTGCGCACATTGCCTAGGCTTTTGGCTACTTTCTCAATGTCTTCAGTTGGGCCGACAATATTTAGGATATCGCCAAACTGCAAAATGGTATCTTTGTTAGCAACCAGCTCAACCCCGGAGCGGTTTAAACGAGAGATGATGACATCAAAACTATGCTTTAGATCTAGCTCGCTGAGCTTTTTACCTAAAATCCGCTCTTCGGTTACCACTACCCGTTCACTGCGAAGCAAGGTTCCTTTCGTAGAAAGAGATTCACTGATCTCTTGGCCAATGATTAAGGTTGCTTGTTCCAGTTTGTTGCGGTTAGGTCCAACCAAGTGTAGGTAGTCGCCTAGGTGCATTAGCATATCGGCGCCTGGTACCTTTAGCTCGCCATCAGATTTTACTCGCGAACAAATCACATCTTCGCCAATCAGCTTACTTAGCTCTGAAAAAGCAATGCCATTTAGGTTGGGGTTTTCAATAATGACGTTGATATCAAGCAAGCTTTGCTTCTTTTTACCTTTAGTATTATCGAAATCTTCTGCTTCTTGTTCAATATCAACGCGAAAGGCAAGGCGAATGATCCACATGGTGAGCAAAATGCCTAAAATACCAAAAGGGTAGGCCATGGCATAACCTAAACCGAGTACGGTGGTTTCTTCGGTCGCCATTCCTAGCTCTTGTAAGATCTGTTGGCCAGCCGCTAGAGAAGGGGTGTTGGTAACCGCGCCGCTGTATATGCCCAGGAAAACATTTAAAGGTAGGTCAAAGATGAAATGAAGTGCTACTGCAGTTATGCCTCCAAGAACAACAATGCCAACAGCCAACAGGTTTAACCTTAAGCCACTGGCTTTAAGTGAGGCAAAAAAACCAGGACCTACTTGGATACCAATAGTGTAAACAAACAGGATAAGGCCAAACTCTTTAATAAAATGTAGGGCGTGGGGGTCTAAATGCCAGCCAAATTGTTTAATGAAGTGACCAACAAACAGGCCTCCAAATAACACTCCGCCTATACCTAAACCAACGCCGCGAACTTTAATTCCACCAAACCATAGTCCTATAACCGCAACGGCCGATAGAACTAATATGGATAACGCAACTTCACTCATGAGATTCCATTCCAATCGCAAAAAATAATTTATGTTTAACTTGCCTGCAAGAGACTACTACTTTAGTCGTAGTTAACTATTGATTTGGATTAATAAATAACAATGATCCAAATAAACACTGCCAACGTTAAACAAACGACAAAGCTTTATACCTAATGATTGGTTTTAGGCCTCTATTTGCTGATTATTGCCGCAGGATATTGTTGAAATTCACTCATTTTGGCTATGCTGTAACCAATCGGTAAATATCAGTAAAAAACTGTTTGACGCTGACCAATCAAGTGGGTAGTATTCGCCTCCGTTGAAGGGCACAATCAGTGCTTTAAAACAAATCGATGATTACGCATTTTGATAGCGCATCGTCGCGAAGCTCATTAAGAGCGGGACCAGAAGGGACAGCCTTCTATAAATATCAAAGCAATCGGTGATTAGCGCAGCTTGGTAGCGCATCTGGTTTGGGACCAGAGGGTCGGGAGTTCGAATCTCTCATCACCGACCAAATTTTTGAAGCCTAGTGTTTACACTGGGTTATTTGACGCTAAAGATGCGCCCTTAGCTCATCTGGATAGAGCAACGGCCTTCTAAGCCGTAGGTAGTAGGTTCGAGTCCTACAGGGTGCGCCAAATACATGCTCTAGTAGCATAAAAGTTTGTGGTGGGTATAGCTCAGTTGGTAGAGCCCCGGATTGTGATTCCGGTTGTCGTGGGTTCAAATCCCATTACTCACCCCATTATTCGACTACATTGCCATAGCAATGTTGCGAAAATAGTTTTGCGGAAGTGGCGGAATTGGTAGACGCGCTAGATTTAGGTTCTAGTATCGCAAGGTGTGAGAGTTCAAGTCTCTCCTTCCGCACCATTATTGGTGTAAGCGTAGGTAACGCTTAAAATATACCAAAAGTTTTCGGTGATTAGCGCAGCTTGGTAGCGCATCTGGTTTGGGACCAGAGGGTCGGGAGTTCGAATCTCTCATCACCGACCAATACATAAAGCCTCGTCAGCAATGACGGGGCTTTTTTGTACCTGCAATCTGCGATGTTTAGAGCTTTGCTTTAAAGTCAGGAGTTCGCCCTTAAGCCTTGCTCATCACCGACCACTACTTAAAGCCTCGTTAGTAATGACGGGGCTTTTTTGTACCTGCAATCTGCAATGTATAGAACTTTGCTTTAAAGTCGGGAGTTCGCCCTTAAGCCTTGCTCATCACCGACCACTACAAAATCCTCGTCTGTAATGACGGGGCTTTTTTGTATCTGCAATCTGTAATGTTTAAAGCTTTGCCTCAAAACTGGGAGTTCGCTTTTTAGCTTTGCTCATCACCGACCACTACATAAAGCCTCGTTAGCAATGACGGGGCTTTTTTGTACCTGCGATCTGCGATGTTTAGAATTTTGCTTTAAAGTCAGGAGTTCGCCCTTAAGTCTTGCTCATCACCGACCAATACATAAAGTCTCATCAGCGATGACGGGGCTTTTTTGTACCTGCAATCTGCAATGGTAAGAACTTTGCCTTAAAGTCGGGAGTTCGCCCTTGAGCCTTGTTCATCACCGACCACTACACAAAGCCTCGTCAGCAATGACGGGGCTTTTTTGTACCTGTTCTTTGCGAAGAAGAGGGCTCAGATTAAGAGTTGGGGTTCGTCTTTAAGCTTTGCTCAGTCCCTAGCGCTAGATAAAACCTCGTCTGTAATATCGGGCTGTCGTATCTATATCGTTGGTAGCTATTAATAAGTGCTAGAGAGCTTTAGTCTTAAGAGGTAGGGCTGTATCCACCAAGGCGTAGCCCTAGGTGATTAGCTAGTCTAAACAAACAAGGGAGCTGATGCTCCCTTGTGACTATGTGTTGTGCGATGCTTTGTTAATGATGTTTCTTCATTGCCTCTACCAAGGCGTCACGAGCCGATTTAGAGCCGGCGCGTTCGGCTTCTTCTACAAAGTTTAACGCTTTATCAAAGTCACTGGCTTTTACCGCGTTTTCGATAAGCTGATTAAACATTGCTTCGGTTTCTGGTTGTATTGGGCTAGTTTTGGTTGTTGGCGCACTTACCGCAACGGCGGTTGCGGTGCTTGCTGCTACAGGCTCTGCAATTAGTGCATCTGCAGAATTTTGCTGCTCAACCATGTCATTGGCTGAATTTGCCGCTCCTGGCGCGTAATCGAAGGCTAAGCGGAATACGCCGGTGGCAGTGTGAGCAATAGGCTGGTTACTGTACATTTTAACCACATCGGCTTCTCTACCTAGCTCTACCGCTTTTGGGTCGGGGGGATCGAGTTTAGTGGTTTGCTGCATTGCTTGATCAGTTGTTAGAACGACGAGGTACTTAGCCTGTCTGCCGTCGCGAAACACGGCGGGCAATTCCACATTGCCAAAAAAGCGGTCAATGCTTAACAGTGAACCGTTTTCGTAGTTAATGGCTTCTTCCCCGTAAACATCGATAGGGCTGAAGTTCTTGTCGAGAACTAACACTGTAGGGGCAAAAACACTGGTAACAATGGGAGAAGATACCGCTACTTTAATCGGGCCATTTACTTCAGGTAATTCAATGGCTTTAACAAAGGATTTACCAGTTCTGAATTGAAATGCGGGATCTTGAGTAGAGAGGGTAAAATCAACTTTACCTGGTGCGGTAATCTTTTGGTATTTGAGTTCCGATAAGCTATTGCAGCAAACAGGTGCTTGCGCTAAGGCCTGGTAACCAATGCTGGGATCAATTTTTTGCACGGCTTTGGCGTCGGTGGCGCCATAATCAATAACCATACTCTTATTACTGCTGCAGGCTGCTGTTAGCGCAACCATACTAATCACGAGTAACTTTTTCATACTGTCTTCCTTGTTGCTTAGCAAAGCTTATTGCTTTTACCTAGTATTTATTTTTGTAGTTATTTTATGTTTTTAGTACTTGTATTTGCTAAGCGCTTATTGCTTAGCGTAAAGTAGGCAAGGTGAGTATTCGCCACAAATATTTCACCTTGCCTGTTAGGGTTAGTAAAGCTTCGTCATCACCCGAAGTTTTACTGGAGTGTTTGAAGTTGGTGCCACACTAACTCCAATCACTTCTTCCTAATGGCTTGTTTCTACCACCACATATCTGCTTGAACACCGTAAACAAACTCGCCTTTCTGCTCACCATTTGCGTTGGTGTTGTCTTGGCCGTTTGTTTTTCCGTCGATGTAGCTTGCTAAGAGGCGAATTTCAGGAGCTGGGCCAGTACCGGTACCGATTACCCAAGTAGGAGCAATAGTAGCTTTGTACTGTGAAGATTCAAACAAAGTGTTACCGCCTGAGCCTTCTACGTCAGTTTCTGTGTAACCAAATTCAGTTGCGATAGTGAAGTTGTCGATAGAATTAATTAAGAACACAGGGCGAGCCATTGCTGACCACCATAAGCTCTTGTTGCCGTTGTCCATATCGTCATATTGCGCTTGTACTGATGGGAATATCATCACGCTGCTGCCAAACCATCCACCGTAAGCTAAGGCGCGGTAAGATTTATCACCTTTATCTACGTAAGCCATACCAACTGGGCCTTTGCCCGCGCTGCCTGGCGCATAGCCATTGTAGTTTGTGAATGACTTACCAAGCATGCTGCTAGCGCCTAGGCCAGAACCTGCTTGAACAGAGATTTTAGAGAAACCGTTGCCCAACCAGAAGAAGTCTTTTGGAGTGTATTGAACGTGAGCTTCAATGCCGTTAGTAGCAAACTCAGAAACGGTAATGTTACCATTTCCATCATCGCTGCGAGACACGTTGTCAGCCATGTATTTGCCCACTAACTCTACGCGCCAGCTGCCGTAATCTGCTCGAGCGTGACCTAAATGGAGTGGGGCACTTTCGTCGCTGCCATAACCATTATCATCAGGACGGTTACTTGCTAAGTAAGCGAAATCCCACTTACCGCCACCAAGTTCCATCTGTTGAACACCCAACCCAGTACCTGACCAATCTGTGTAGAAGAAGTCAGTCATGAAAATGTAGTTATCACGGCCATAGTAACGTTGACCACCCCACATTTTGCCGGTGTTGGTTAAGCCTTCAAACTCTACAAAACCTTCTAAAAGGCCCGTTGCCGAACCGTTGATCGTGTAGTTTTGCTGGGCTTCAAACGCATCTTCGCCAGTGTTGTGCTGACCAAGACGGGTTTTAATTGCAATGTTTTGACCGTTATCTAAAGCCCAGGTTTTGTTAAACGCAAGCTCGTAAAAGTCATCACTTTCAATACCTAAGCGGCCTAAGCTTTCTTTAGATGCTGGGTAAAGTGCTTGGTTGCCACCTGTAGATCCTGTGAATAATGCGCCTGAGCGGAAGTATCCATGGAACTCGAATCCTTCTTCAGCTGCAACAGTTGTGCTAACTGCGCTAGCTGCAAGAGCTAGTGAACATGCAACAGATAGTGCTTTAATTTTCATTTTAATTTAACTCCCTAAATATATATCCATATGTCTGTGCTTGGCTTCCTAAAACATCACTGTTCTGCCAAAAGACGAATCGATTATAGGAGTATGAAACCGGTTTTATTTTGAAGTCGGTCACAATGATACCGGTTTCAATGGTGCGTTGATCACAGTTTTATTTCAATTTTTAAAATTCATTAGTAAAAGTGATTTTTTGTTAATGCTTGTGCCGGAAAACCGAAAAAATGTTGAAATTTTATGGTAGCGCTAACATGTGAAGTGGGTCTATTTTGTGGTGATTAAAGTATCAAATAAACTAGAGTTAGGTGGTTGTGTTTTGGTTATTTTTATTAATTTCAATGGTTTGAGTGTTTTCTTTGTGTGAGGTGGTATATAGACATCGTCAGTTTTCCTCAACAAGCTAAGGTAGTTGATTCACAGAGTACAAATATTGGCGAGTAGTAACAGCTTGTTTACCTTGTCAGGGGTGGCTAGCTTGAAACGCTAGAAGAATAAAGAGACTTACTACCAGAAAACGATGTTCCTACACTTCTTATCTTGTGTAACTTAAAGGGCGAGTAATGAATTAAAATTGAACGACTGTATGGTTTTTTTCTTATGCAACTGTTTTAAAAGGTAAAAATTAGCTGTCTTGCTGTTCGTTAGGTAGCGTTCCTCATAAATATTTATCTTTTTCACGCTTTATTTGTGCGTCCTTTTTATTAGGTAGAACATTTATCATTTATTTAACATATAAATGTAACCGGTTTCATTTGTGTGTTTGGGTTCACGGTTTTATTTAATTCGGCTGATAAAGTAAAGGCGTTATTAAGAGAATTTTATGGAAGATCTAAATATGAAGAAAAGGACTGCTGCCTCGGCAATACTTAGTGTTTCTCTAATTGCCTTACTGGCTGGCTGTGGAGCAACCAGTAAGGTTGAGCCCAATGTAGATGTTACATCGTACAAGCGTCACCAGTTTTTGCCACCGCAGGGTAAAACCTTAATGTTTATTGGCCAAGACATTAAAACCATTAACGAGTTTGTTGCCGATACTGGGGTGCAACCTGCAGCAGTAACCGCCTACGCCTCAGCAGACTTAACAGGTGTGCTTAATGCTTTTCCAGAGTCGCATGGCTCTTTGGATATTCCTGCTTACGCAGAGGATTACCCAAATGCTAGCTTAGCAATTGGTTTGTGGCTAAAGAACACTTACAAGAAGTTAGCTGACGGTCATCCACGTAGCGTCAATAACGTAGACCGCTTAGTAAAACATCTAAAGGGTTTGAACAGACCCATTATGCTTAGAATTGGCTATGAAGTAGATGGTTATTGGAACAACTACCATCCAGAAGAGTTTAAGGCAGCATGGAAGGTTATAACGGCTGTAATTGCCAAGAATGACGCACAAAACATTACTACTGTTTGGCAAATTGCCGGCTATTGTGCCTCTATGGATAACTCGGTGTTTACCGAAACCCATAATAGCTTTAAAGGCTTAGACTATGATGCCTGGTACCCTGGCGATGAACATGTTGATTGGGTGGGGCTTTCATATTTCTCTCAACCACGAGATTGCTTAACTGATACCGCTAAAAATGCTGCTGGTGGATTACCTAGTGAATTTGGCTCTTTGAGTGATGTTGACGAGCAGGGTAATAGCTTAGCCTTAGGTAACATCGTGGCTTATTTGAATACCAAAAATAAACCCATTTTTGTCGCCGAAGCGAGCCCTAAGTACTACTGGATTGAACGCGGTGAATATAAACCTGATGCAGATACTACGGTAAACAACTTACAAAAAGTCAGCGGCGAGCAAATTTGGCAAGATTGGTATGAACCATTTTTTGATTTTCTGGAAATTCATCAAGAGTCCATCAGGGCGGTGTCTTACATTAATATGCACTGGGAGTCGTTTGCTGGCTGGAGTTGCGATATTAAAAACACCCGTGCAGTTAAGCTTGGCTTAACTTGTAAAGACGGTGTTTGGGGCGATGCTCGGGTGCAAGTTAACCCATACATCAAGCAGCAATTCTTTAATCGCCTCGACAACGGTAAGTATATTTATCGCCAATCTGACGATGGCTTTGACCAACTTAGCGGTTGGAAGGAGGCTGCCGCCGCTTTAACCGCAACAACAGTAATAGCAACTGAGAAAGCTAAAGTTGTTAAATCTTCCCCTTATCATGGCAAACCCGCTGCCATACCTGGTCGTATTCAAGCACAAGAGTACGATAAAGGCGGTGAAGATGTTGCTTATAAAGATAGCTCGGGGATTAACCACGGTGCAAACGAGTGGGGGATTAGCTTCCGAGAAGATGAATTGGTGGATATAGGCAAAGATCCCGAGACCGAGAGCTTTGTAGTTGGCTGGACGGCCAAAGGCGAGTGGCTGAATTACTCGGTGCAAGTTAAAAAAACGGGTAACTATGATGCAACATTTAGATTGGCACATGGTGGCAAAAATGCTGGCGCTTTCAAAGTGCTAGTTAACGGTGAAACACTGATTGAGCAGGTAGAGATTCCAGCAACTAAAAGTTGGGAGACATACCAACTAGTTACAGTTAAAGGCATTGTGCTTAATGAAGGTGAGCACCTACTCACTGTAGAGTTTACCGAAAGTGGCGATTTCAATACGCCAGGAAATATTGATTGGTTTGAGTTTGTTCAACAATAGGAGGTGCATTAGTCGAATCTATTTCATTCCTCTTCCTTGGCTATCTTAGCAATTGCATAGCCTTTTTTTGCCCGCTTCATCAGCGGGCTTTTTTTTGTTTTTACAAAGCAAGTAAATGTTATTAATAGGTTAATTATTGCTGATCGAGATCTCATTTCTCTCTTAGATTACTTGTTAGTTTTCGTATTTAATAATAATCTGAAACCAGTTTCAGGAACCGGTTTCATTTTTGTGTTTTCAATCGGATTCTGCGTTAAGGGAATAAGGCAAGCAGGAGAGAACATGGATCTTAAAGCACTTAGTGATCAGTTTTGGCGAGATGGCTACTTACTCATTGAAGACTTCTTTTCAATGCAGCTAATGGATCAAATGACCAACGCTATCAATGAGCACTATGGTGTAGACCCAGACTTCTGGCATACCGATGAATTTTTAGATCGCGCTAAAACTGAAGTGATTCCCTGGTTTCCTCAAAATGAAGGCTGCTTGCTGTTTAATGAAGTAGACCAACACCCTTATTTTAAAGCTCTGTCGAACGAAGTTCTGGGTGAAGAAAGTAACACGCTTTACTGCATGGTGATGTTTTCTAAGCAGGGGACGGTGGGCCAGGCATGGCATCAAGATTGCGAACCTGACGACCCTCAGCGTTACAACATTAATCGGCTTATTTATACCTCTGATATTCGTGAAGACATTGGTGGCGAAGTGGTTGTAGTGCCTCGTTCTCATTTACGTGGCGAAATTCCGATTGGTAACCCTGAAGGTGAATTGCCGGGGCAATTGGTGCTACGGCCTAAGAAAGGCAGCCTAATTTTTTTACATGGCCATACCTGGCACAGAGTATTGCCTATTCATGGCGGAAACCGGATATCGACTAATTATCGCGCAGTGCCTAAGGGCACTCCTTTAGACATTACCGACATTTGTGTCTACCGAAATATGCGTTACCACTTTGGCAGCAACAAAGTGGTAGAAGAGCGACAGTGATAGCGTTAACATTTTTCACGACAAAACCCATAGAAATCGGTTCAGCAATTGCTAGTGACTGAAAATAAAGGTCTTATTAGAGCTAGCTGAGAAACCGCTTACGGAGAGCGTTGTGAATAACAAGAAAGTTACCATTAAAGATGTAGCCGCTAGGGCAAAAGTATCCCGTGCTTCTGTATCACGAGTACTCAATGATTACCCAGGCGTTAAACCGGAGCTGCGAGAGCGGGTAAATCAAGCGATGGATGAGTTGGGTTTTGCGCCTAATTATTTCTCGCAAGCCTTAGCAAAAGGGCGTTCGCAAAGTGTTGGTTTGATGGTGCGTTCTTTAGGTGGCTTCTTTTTTGGCAGCATTATGTGCGAGGTTGAAGAAGTGCTCACCAAAGCTGGTTACCAATGCATGGTAACCAGTGGACATGGGACTTATGAGTCTGAGCGGGCAGCCATGGAGTTTATGGTGTCTCGCCAATGTGACGCGATTATTGTGTATTCCGATTGTTTGTCGGATGAAGAAATTATCAAGATTAATCAAGCGGGAAGCCCAGTAGTGTTAATTTCCCGCTTTATACAAGAATTGGACAGCCAGTGTATACGCTTCGACGACACCAGTGGAGCGTATCAGGCTACCAAGCACCTGATTGCCAACGGGCATAGTGATATTGCCACTATCACCGGACCTTTAAGCAATCAAGACGCGAGAGATAGATTAACAGGATACCGCAAGGCGTTAGAGGAGTTTGCTATTCCTTATCGTCCTGAATTGGTATTGGAGTCTAACTTTCAAGTCCCTGGCGGAAAGCTAGCAACTGAAAAGTTATTAGCGGCTAAACATCACTTTAGCGCCGTCTTTTATGGTAACGACGAAATGGCGATTGGCGGTATTCAAGCGCTTAATCATGCTGGATTGTCGGTACCTGAAGATGTCTCAGTGATTGGTTTTGAGGATGTGCCACTGAATGAATTCCTTAAACCCAAAATGAGCTCAATGAGGATACCTGTTGCAAGCATTGGTAATTTGGCCGCTAAACGCGCCTTAAGTTTGATTGCACAGGAAGAACTGGATTTAGCCCTAGAGGTTGATGTTCAACTGATGGAGCGTGAATCCGTTAAAACAATCTAGTTGTTCACTCCTACTACGCTAATTAAGCAGTTTGAGTGACACCCATAAGGATTTGAATAATGGAACTCAAAAAGCTTAGTTTAGCTCTAGTATTGGCAGGCACCGCTTCAGCGGCACAAGCGGAAACAACCATTCGTTACGATTGTTGGCCAAACCACGATAAAACAGCCGTAGAAAAGATTGATGATTTCTACAAAGCCAACCCAGGCATTAAAGTTGAAGTACTGTCTAACAACTGGGTGGATCACCACAACAAACTAACCACAGCCCTAGCTACCGGTGACGGTGCGGGCGACGTGGTATGTATCGACGTTGAAAAAATTGGTGCCATTGTTAACCAAGGTGGTTTTGCCAACATGAGCAAAGCTTTTAACGCTGATCAGGATGAAAACAAATTTGCTCCATTTGCTTGGGCACAAGGTAAAGGCGCTGATGGCGAGCAATACGCATTGCCGCTAAACGTTGGCCCGGGCGTGATGTACTACCGTCGTGAGCACATGCAGGACAAAGGTTTCAACCCTGAAGCCGTTACTAAAGATTGGGATGCACTTATGGCTTGGGGTGAAGATCTTAAAGCCAAAGGCGTTCCGCTAGTAGGTCATGCTGGCTCTATTGCTCAAGCTATTATTAATACCGAAGTAGAAGCGGGTAACAGTATTTACTTCGACAAAGATGATAATCCGATTGTTACTAACGAGCGCTTTGTTAAGGCTTTCACTTACGCCAAAATGGCGCGTAAAAAGGGCCTTGATGCACGCATTGGTGACTGGAGCTCTGAGTGGTTTGAAGGTTTGAAAAACGCCAATTTCGCTATTCAGTTTTCGGGTGCTTGGTTAGCCGGTTTCCTAGAGTCTTGGATTGCGCCTGATACAGGTGGTAAGTGGGGCGTAAGTGGTTTACCTGCGGGTAACTACGGCTCATGGGGCGGTACTTTCCTTGCTATTCCTGAGCAAAGCAAGAACAAAGAAGAGGCCTATAAGTTAGTTGAATACTTAACTAAAAACCGCGACATCGTATTGTACGAGTTTAAAACTAATGCAGCTTTCCCTGCCTTGAAGAGCTCTTACGATGCACCAATGTTCCAAGAAGAAATGCCTTTCTTAGGTGGTCAAAAAGCTCGCCTATTGTGGACAGAAATTGCTGAAAACATTAAGCCAATTAAACCTTCTAAAGCCGACAATATTGCGCGCGCGATTATTTTAGAGCAAGCGTTACCAGCGGTAGTAGAAGAAGGCAAAGATGTTAAAGAAGCTTTAGCTGATGCTGAGAAACAAATTAAGCGCCGTATGCGTAGTTTGTAATCATTATTTAGTGTCCTTCTAATTACTGGGTGGCTGCCGTCGCCCAGTTCATCACAATATGAGTAAGTAACATGAGCAGTTCTCAAGCATCCGCGCCTCTATCCGAGGTAGAGGGGGATAAGAAGGCCAAGTCTGCACGCAAACGTTCGTTTGCAAAGTTAGGCCAAGCGTTCGCCCCTTACGGTTTTTTAATGCCGTTCATCATTCTATTCTTGGTTTTTCAGGTTTTTGGTTTCGCCTTTTCTTTGTATTTGTCGTTTCACCAATGGAACCCGGTTGCTGGATTAGATTCAATGCGGTTTGTCGGTATAGAAAACTATACCTTTTCTTTAGAAGACGAAGACTTTTACCGTTCTTTATATAACACCATTTGGCTGGGCTTAGCCTCTGGGGTGAGTCAGCACTTGGTGGCAATTCCTATGGCATATTTACTGGTTAATCTAGGCAGCAAGTTTCGCCACTTTATGACCTCGGCGTTCTTTTTGCCATTTATCACCTCTACCGTTGCGGTGAGCCTGATTTTTGTCAACATGTACTCGGCAAATGTAGGGATTATTAACAAGGCTTTAGTGGCCTTAGCTAACGCGCCAGGATTAGGTTACGTGTTTGGCTGGTTAAACGACTTAATGCCTTTGCGTTGGCTAGAAGACCGTTTATTAATTAAACCTGCAATTGCCTTTTTGCAGTTTTGGAAATACACCGGTTTTCATTTGGTCATTTATATTTCCGGCATACTCACCATTTCAAAAGAAGTGGAAGAAGCGGCTTTGCTAGATGGCGCTAACTTCCGTCAGCGTTTTTGGTATATAGCCTTGCCTCATCTGCGTCCGTTTATCTTCTTTGGTGTCATCTTAACCATAATCGGTAGTCTACAAATGTTCGAAGAACCGTTCATCCTAACTAACGGTACTGGTGGTATTGGTAACTCTGGTTTAACCATTTCAATGTTTCTCTATAAAGTCGCTTGGGAGTGGCTAGACATGGGCTGGGCTTCGGCAATGTCGTGGTTACTATTTTTAATCATTGCAGCGGTAACGGCGGTGCAGTTCTTATTCTTTGGCCGTAAAGGATTGGGGAGCCATTCATGAATATATTCGCAAATTCTACTCTGCCTCGGCGTCGTAGGCAGCAAACCAAGGGCGGTGAATTAGCTGCTCAAATCTTTGGGGTAGTGGGTACCGTTGGCTTTTATGTTTTTTTAGTGTTGTGTGCCTTTTTAAGTATATTTCCGTTTATTTGGTCGAGCATCTTATCCACCCGTACTCGAACTGAGATTTTTTCCTCAGAGCTAAGTTTGGCACTGGGTAATACGTTGTTTGAGAACTACCAATCGTTGGTTGATACCTTGCCGTTTTGGACGTCAATGCTTAACAGCTTTTATGTCACCGGCTTGGGTACTGTTGTATCTATCCTGTTTTGCTCTATGGGCGGCTATGCCTTTGCCATTTACAAGTTTAGGGGAAAGAATTTTATATTTGGAACCATGGTGGCCTCGATGATGGTGCCCCCTATTCTAGGTTTGATTCCTTACTACATGATTGTGCAGTTTTTAGGTTTGCTCAATACACACGTTGCCCTGTGGTTACCCTTTACGGCTACGCCTTTTGCTATTTTTTTGGTACGCCAATACGTTGTGAGCTCAATTCCGCGAGAATTGATTGAATCAGCACGAATTGATGGGGCAGGTGAGTGGTCGATTTATTTCCGGATTGCACTGCCACTGATGAAACCGGTATTAGGCACGGTCGCCATCGTGCAGTTTGTTTTCTTCTGGAATAACTTCTTGGGGCCCTTGGTTATTTTGTCTAGCCAAGATAAGTACGTGGTGACTTTGGCACTACGTACCGTTCAAGGCTTGCCAAACACTCCATGGGGCGCGGTAATGTTGGGCACCACGATATCGATTTTACCTATTGTGACCTTCTACTTGTTTGCTTCTAGGCAGATGATTTCAGGGCTCACCAGTGGTGCGGTAAAAGGTTAAACCAAGCATGCAAAGAAAAACCTTTAACTGGGGCATTATTGCCCCAGGTCGTATTGCTCGCCGTTTTGCCGAAGGCTTAAGCGCCATTGAAGACGCAAAACTGCATGTCGTTGCTAGTTCAAATGAACAACGTGGCAAAGCCTTCGCAAGGGAGTTTGGGGCTAGCACCTGTTATTTGCGTTACGACGAATTGTTGGCCGATAGCAAAGTAGATGCAGTATATATTGCTAATCCTCATCGCTTTCATTACGACACTATTCGCGCTTGTATCTTAGCGGGAAAACCGGTGCTTTGTGAAAAGCCCTTAACGGTGAATGCCGCGCAAGCCAAACAACTTATGGCGCTGGCTGAGCAGCACCAAGTATTTTTGATGGAAGCCATGTGGAGTCGCTATTTGCCCGCGTGGCAACAAGTTAAACGCTGGCTAAATCAAAACGCGATTGGCGAGGTTAAGCTGCTGCAATCCAACTTTGCTTTTCCTATTCCTCGAGATGAAAACGACCGCTTACTTAATCTTGAGTTGGCGGGCGGAGTGTTGCTTGATTATGGGGTTTACAATGTGGCGTTGTCGCAGTTTGTTATGGGCAGGCACCCTGAAAAGGTCTTAGCTGACGGGCTTGTTGGCAATACAGGAGTGGATGAACGCTGCAGCGTAATTCTTAATTATGGTGGGGTGGCTAGCCAATTTACTTGCTCTTTTCAGAGTTATACCGAAAACAGTTTTTGCATTTACGGTGAAAAAGGCAAAATTGTTGTTCCGGCTTATTTCTGGGATACCAACAAAGTAGAACTTCATTCTTTCGATAAAAGCCCGGAGATACTTGAGTTACCTTACTTGGCCACTGGCTTTGAATATCAAGCGAGCGAAGCAATGAACTGTATTCGTCAGGGTAAGCTGCAAAGTGTTCTAAATACTTGGCAAGACACCTTGGGCACACAGCAAGTGATGGATGAGATTTTGGCGCAAGTTGGCGTTAAGTATCCATTTTTGTAGTATTGCTTTAGTCGCCTCTAAAAGGCCTCTTAATTAGAGGCTTTTTTAGCATCCGTCATCAACTAGTTGGTATTGCGGGGGAGTGGTTGCGTTGCTGGCCTGGGTATACTGAAAATAGCAATTGTCGTCAGTCACCTGGCCATTGCCGTTTCTGTCGTAACCCAAATAAGTAAAGGCAATGCCTTGCTCTTGTAAAACAAATACATCGTCAATGTCGATACGCTTGGTGATGTCGGTATTGTCGAGGTAGCGCCACTTTAGCCTTACATCTGGGCTATTGGGGTTAAATACATCAAAAATACCGTCTCCGTCCATATCCACGTCAATTAAGTCATCTCGATTAGGAACTTGTTGTGAGACATAGCTAGGCATGTAGGACTTAAGCGTTAGTAAATCATTAGCCGCTTTCACGCTTACGCTTATTTGCTCAATAGTTTTAATGCGGGCGTCGCTGGATAGGTTTAAAAACTTAGGCGCGGCAGTGACCGCGAGAATACCTAGTACGATAATCACCACAACCAGTTCGATTAAAGTAAAGCCTTGGTTTTTCATTAATCCCTAAACAAAAGTTACAACTACTCCATTGAGCGGAGTATAAAAGTTTGCCTATCGCTTGCCTAGCTTTGTAGAGTCGTTGGTCTAAATTTGTGCGGATGCGCTAATTATAAGCGAGTGTTGTATCAACAAAGGCTGGTTTTGCGAGTAGCCTTAAGCAGCTTAATGCCGTGAAAATCGCCAAACAGGTATGCGTAGCTGCAAATATTTACGCGATATCTGTGATTATCTAGCGAACAGTCTCGACCTTGGCGGAAACCATGGCTATAATGCGGCGTTTTGAAATTGTGGGCCCTTAAATAAGGACAGCTTGTTCGCCAGCGCGAACCGCTAAATTCCCATTGTTTACGTAAGTAAATTGTCAGCAGGGTGCTGACTATAGCCGAGGTAATAAAATGCAGGTTTCAGTAGAAACAACTCAGGGCTTGGAGCGTCGTGTTACGATTTCGATTGACGCTACGCAAATCGAACAGCAAATTGAGCAAGCGCTTAAGCAAGAATCACGTCGTGCTCGCATCGACGGTTTCCGCCCTGGTAAAGTGCCAGTAAGCGTAATCAAGAAACGTTACGGTACAGCGATTCGTCACGACGTAACTGGTCAAGCAATGCAGCGTTCATTCTACGAAGCAATCATGCAAGAGAAGCTAAACCCAGCAGGTGCTCCAGCACTTCAGCCTGGTGACACTAAAGATGGCGAGTTCAGCTTTAGCGCTACTTTCGAAATCTTCCCAGAAGTGGAAGTTGCTGGCTTAGATGCTATCGAAGTAGAAAAGAAAACTGCGACAGTTAACGATAAAGATGTTGATACCATGATCGACACTTTACGCAAGCAGCAAGCTACTTGGAAAGAAACCAAGGGCATGATTAAAAATGAATTCCGCGTTAACCTAGATTTCTTAGGTAAAATTGACGGTGAAGAATTCGAAGGCGGCAAAGCTGAAGGTTTCGACCTGGCAATGGGCGCTGGCCGAATGATTCCTGGTTTTGAAGATGGAATCATGGGTAAGAAAGCTGGCGAAGAGTTTACTATTGAAGTTAACTTCCCAGAAGATTACCACGCTGAAAACCTAAAAGGTAAAGCAGCAACCTTCGATATTAAGATCAACAAAGTTGAAAAGCCTGAACTAGCTGAAGTTAACGAAGAGTTCGTTAAATTATTCGGTATCGAAACCGGTGAGTTAGACGCGCTTAAAGCTGAAATTCGCAAGAACATGGAACGTGAACTAGAGCAAACGCTAAAAGCGGGTGTTAAAGAGCAAGTTCTAGCGGGTCTTATCGAGCAAAACGAAATTGACGTTCCAGCTGCACTAGTTTCTCAAGAAATTGAGCAATTACGTAAGCAAGCTATGCAACGCTTTGGCGAAAACGCACAAAATGCTCCAGAGCTTCCAGATGAGCTATTCACTGAGCAAGCACAGCGCCGTGTTCGCACTGGTCTGCTACTAGGCGAGTTAATTAAAGTTAACGAACTAGAAGCTGACGATGAGAAAGTTAAAGAGCACATCGCTTCTTTCGCATCAGCTTACGAAGATCCAACTGAAGTACTTGAGTACTACGCGAAAAACGAAGAGTTGATGAACAACGTTCGTAACGTAGTATTAGAAGAACAAGCGATTGAATTTGTACTTGATAAAGCAAAAGTGACTGAAAAAGAAGTAGCTTTTGACGAAATTATGAACAAGCAAGGTGCAAACTAAGGTCTAATTTGACTTAGCCACCTTTATCTCGCATATAATGGCTCGTATGTACTACATACGAGCCATTTTTTTTAAGGAAGAGCGCATCAATGTCTAAAGAAGTTAATCAGTCTGCATTCGACCCCATGGCGGCTTTGGTGCCAATGGTTATTGAGCAAACCTCTAAAGGGGAGCGCTCTTACGATATTTATTCTCGTCTATTAAAAGACCGAGTTATCTTTCTAACCGGTCAAGTGGAAGACCACATGGCCAACCTTGTGGTAGCTCAGCTGTTATTCTTAGAATCTGAGAGTCCTGAGAAAGACATCTTTATTTATATTAACTCGCCAGGCGGCTCAATTAGCGCTGGTATGGCGATTTATGACACCATGCAGTTTATCAAACCCAATATTAGTACCGTGTGTATGGGTATGGCAGCGAGCATGGGAGCATTTTTATTAGCGGGTGGCGCTAAAGGCAAACGTTACTGTTTACCTAATGCCAAGGTGATGATTCACCAACCACTAGGGGGTTACCAAGGTCAAGCATCTGACATTGAAATCCACGCTAACGAAATAATTAAAACAAAACGTCGCATGAACGAGTTGTTGGCCGAGCATACTGGCCAAAGTTTTGATACTATCGCTGCAGACACCGATCGCGATAACTATATGACAGCCGAACAGGCTAAAGAATATGGTATTGTCGATGATATCTTTGGCCGTCGTGAATAATTAGTTCTATTTCACGGTCTGTACAGATAGAGCATTGAGAAAATAGCATTCTTCGCGGTTTGATTTACACTGTAATTAAACGCCTAGAGTGCTACATAGTTTGAGGTTAGCGAATGACAGATAAGCGCAAGGGTGATGGAGATAGCAGTAAGCTGTTGTATTGCTCCTTCTGCGGTAAAAGCCAGCATGAAGTGAGAAAGCTGATTGCCGGTCCCTCCGTCTATATTTGTGACGAATGTGTTGAGTTATGTAACGACATTATTCGAGAAGAAATAAAAGAAATATCGCCTAATAAAAAAGAAGGCAATGCCTTACCTGTTCCTAAGGAAATTAGAGAACATCTAGATGACTACGTAATTGGTCAGGACCACGCTAAAAAAGTGTTAGCGGTAGCGGTTTATAACCATTACAAGCGCCTTCGCAATGGCGATGTGGCCGACGGCATCGAGCTTGGTAAGAGTAATATTCTCCTAATCGGCCCTACCGGTAGTGGTAAAACCCTATTGGCAGAAACGCTTGCTCGTTTACTAGACGTGCCGTTTACAATGGCCGACGCAACCACACTAACCGAAGCCGGTTATGTGGGTGAAGACGTAGAGAATATCATCCAGAAGTTACTGCAAAAATGTGACTACGACGTTGATAAAGCGCAGCGCGGTATTGTTTACATTGATGAAATTGACAAGATTTCTCGTAAGTCTGACAACCCATCAATTACTCGTGATGTATCAGGCGAAGGTGTTCAACAAGCGTTACTTAAGCTGATTGAAGGTACCGTTGCTTCTGTTCCTCCTCAGGGCGGTCGTAAGCATCCTCAGCAAGAGTTTTTACAGGTTGATACCTCTAAAATCCTGTTTATCTGTGGTGGTGCATTTGCCGGCTTAGATAAGGTGATTGAGCAACGTGCTTCTACTGGAACCGGCATTGGGTTTGGTGCGGAAGTGAAGGGCGAAGCGGATAAAAATTCATTGAGCGAAACCTTCTCTAAAGTTGAGCCAGAGGATTTAGTTAAATACGGTCTAATTCCTGAATTTATAGGTCGTTTACCAGTTGTAGCGACATTGACTGAACTTGATGAAGACGCATTGATTCAAATTTTGAGCGAACCTAAAAACGCCCTTACTAAACAGTATGGCGCTTTGTTTAAGCTTGAAGATGTTGAGCTAGAGTTCCGTGAAGACGCACTAAGAGCTATCGCTCATAAGGCGATGGAACGTAAAACTGGTGCTCGTGGCTTGCGTTCAATTGTTGAAGCTGTATTGCTTAACACCATGTACGACTTGCCATCGATTGATAACATCTCCAAAGTCGTTATCGATCAAACGGTGATTCAAGGTGAGAGCGATCCAATCTTGATTTATACCAATGAAGATAAAGCCGCTAGCGCAGACTGATTTGCGCGGGTGCTAAAAAAAGCCAGTCTAAGGACTGGCTTTTTTGTTTTTGTCGCTTAGGCTTTTTGCCAAACCAACAAGAGGTTGTTAGCTGGCATAGCGATGCGCTCTTTCAGCTTTAATTTGTTTAACCCAGCCCAGGCCTCTAATTGCTCAATGTCGCGTAACCCTCCATAGCCTTGGGCTTGCAACAATAAATCAAACTCTCGATTGCTATCACTTGTGTATTCACCAGCCAGTCTAAATGGCCCGTAGTGGAATAGTTGTCCTTTCGGCGGTAAATGCTTACCAATATCTAAGTACATAAGCTCTACAAGCTCTTGAGGCATTATGTGGGCAGTATTAGCTGTGTACACTGCGTCACAGGCAAAAGGCCAATGATCCTTTCCTACTTGGTAGTTCAGCGGTTCGGCTTGCTCGCGGAGCTGCATCTGTTTCTGCCAATATCCAATAGCGGCTAAATTGGCTTGTTGGTCAGAACACTGCCAGTGAAGGTGGGGTAGGGCTTTAGCAAAATAAGCAGCATGCTGCCCGGTGCCAGAACCTATTTCTAGCAAGCGGCGAGCATCTTCAAGCCTTGGCTTAAGTTGCTCTAATATCGCTTGTTTGTTGTTATCGGCAGCTCGATTAAAAAAGGCTGCCGGATGCTGGTTATTGGTCATCAGGGTTTTGATGTAAATAGGCTTTTTCGGTTAGGTGTTGCTTTTGAGTATTGGCTTTTAGCTTCACTTTATAATGTAAACCCGCTTTGGCTAACATGTGGGCAGCAATAGGTGCGGTGATCAGCAAAAACATGGTGATTAATATTTCTTTTAAGCTCAATCTACCTAGCTCAAAGCTAAAATAGACCATCGAGGCAATTAAAATACAACCTACACCTAAGGTACTCGCCTTAGTAGGTGCGTGCAAACGGGTGAAAAAGTCTGGCAATTTTGCTAAACCAATAGAGCCAATCAACATAATAGTTGCACCAAGTACAAGTAAAACACTGACAATTACTTCTAATAAACTGGTCATCTGTTGGTCCTATTCGATGATATCGCCACGGAGTAAGTATTTACAAAATGCCGCGGTACTTACAAAACCTAGCAGTGCAATTAGCAATGCGCTCTCGTAGTAACTGACAGAACCCTGGTAGATGCCTAACAATATAATTAAGGCGATACTGTTGATGTACATGGTATCTACCGCAACAATTCTATCTGGTGCGGTTGGCCCAATAATTAAGCGCCATGCGTTTAGCGCCAATGCGATACAAATTAAGCCGCTGGCAAAGAGAGTGGCGTACATTAACATTTGAAAATCTCCTTGAGTGGGGCTTCATAGCGCTGCTTTATCTGGGTTATAAGCTCGTGTTCGTCATCTAAGTGCAGCACATGCACGTAAAGCCATTTTCTATCATCAGACAACTCAACACTACAAGTACCAGGCGTGAGCGATACGCTGCTGGTAAAAATGGTTAAGGGCAGCGGTTCACTAATGGCGATGGGCACAGCCACAAAAGCTGGATTCAGTTTCTTGTTACTTTGCAATACCCGTTTAGCGACATCAAAATTTGATACTACTATGTCTACCATTAGGCGCAGCGTATACATCACTACTTTAAGCGGGTTTTTAGCCACCGGCTCTTCCTCGCTAAGAGGTGCGACAATCCAAGGGATTACGATGGCAAAAACTGCCCCTAACACCATGTGGCCACGGCTAAACTCATGAAGAATTTGCCAGACTAACCACAACAGTAAGCTGTGGTAAGGAGTAGGGAACCAAACAAATTTCTTTTGTGTTTTGATCATTTGGCTGCCTCATTAAGTTGCTGCAAGCTTAAGCCATTGTTGAGTTGCTCGGCGGCCAGTTGAGCGTAATCGGTGAGTGGTCCACCAAATAACACCATTAGAGGCAGTAAGCTCACCAAAATGCCAATGGCTAAATACTGAATTGGGTGGCCTTGTAAGGCTCCTGTGTTCTCGCCACTGGTACGCCAGAAAAGTGATGTGCCCGCGCGTGATAAAGCTATAAGGGAAATCAATCCTGCCACTAGAATCAGCGACCAGATCCATGCCATCTGTTTGGGGTCGGTGACCGATTGCAAAATAAGCGCTTTGCCAACAAAGCCCGATAAGGGCGGCATGCCGATTAGACCAATCGCCAGCAGTGTAAATACGAAACCTAATTTAGCTGATTGCGGCATAGCCCTGGCTGTTACAAATCGGTCTTCTGCCTTTCCTCGCTGCTGCTGAATAAGCCCTGCCAGCAGAAACATCGCTGCGCAAGCAATGGTGCTATGAACCAAATAGTAAATCCCAGCAGTACTAGCTTGAACACTGTTTAGGCTGATGGTCACCAATAAGGTGCCCACCGACACAATCACCAGATTGCTAGAAAGCACTCTCAAGCTTTGGCTAGCGAGTACTGAAATAGCGCCAATGGCAATCGTTATTAAAGCAATTGGCCATAACCAAGGAAGTGCGATATTAGCTAGCTCGCCTGCTTGGTCACCAAACATCACACCGTGAATTCGCCAAATACTGTAAATACCTACTTTAGTCATAATGGCAAATAAAGCTGCCACTGAGGTACTTGTGCTTGAGTAGGCCTTTGGCAGCCAAAAATGCAGTGGAAGCATCGCAGCTTTTAGGCCAAATACTGCTAGCAATAACAATGCACCTGATTTAGTTATAAGTTGCTCATTGGGCGACAGGTGGGGAATTTTATCCGTCATGTCAGCAAAATTAAGCGTACCTAAAGTGCCGTATAAGGTACCTAAGGCAAACAAGAATAGAGATGAGCCAATTAAGTTTAAAAACACATAGTGGATGTTGGCCTGAATTTTCTGTTTGCCGCCGCCATGAATCATCAAAGAGTAAGACGCAATCAGTAGTACTTCGAAAAATACAAACAGGTTGAAGGCATCACCGGTTAAAAAGGCGCCGTTAATCCCCATTAGCTGAAACATAATTAGCGGATGAAAGAATGCTCCACTTTTGTCTTCACCGGCACTGGCATACAAAATCACCGTTAGGCCTAGTACCGCGCTTAGGGCAATCATCAAAGCTGAGAAAGCATCTGCCACCAACACAATACCAAAAGGTGCCGACCAGTCGCCTAAGGCATACATTTGAATGCCATCCTGTTGAACCTTAAGTAGCAAAGAAATTGCCACCACCACCATTAAAATGTTGGCTGATATGGTGAAAACGCGCTGCTTATCCAAAGAGCCGCTAAGGCTTGGGAACAGTAATATCACTCCCACAAAAAATGGGATGAGAATGGGGAAGATAACTAAATGATCAAACAAGCTCATTAGGCTTTTTCCTCCCGCGCTAAACGGTCAATAGGTTCTTCTCCGTCAACGTGGTCGTTACCTAAATCAGCACGTCCTCGCATGGCCAAAATAACCGCAAAAGCGGTCATCGCAAAACCAATCACAATGGCGGTGAGCACTAAGGCTTGAGGCAAAGGATCCGCATAGTTGCCACTGCCATCTAATACCGCAGGAGCGCCAATCGTAAGACCGCCACTGGCAAACAAAAATAAGTTAACAGCGTAAGACAGCAAGGTTAATCCTATAACAAGGGTAAAAGTGTGCCCGCGTAGCATCAAAAAGATGCCACAAGCGGTCATAAAGCCGACACACACTGAGTAGACTACTTCCATTATCTTTCTCCTACGGTGAGTCGTTCTTTGGTGGTGAGTTTGCCTAAGTTAGCCAAAATCAATAGGGTAGCGCCGATCACCGTTAGGTAAACACCTAGGTCAAATACTAAGGCACTGGTAAGTTCAAACTTGCCTATCCACGGTAATGAGAAGTAATCAAACCAAGAGGTTAAGAACGGACGACCAAAGGCCCAGCTGCCTAAACCGGTAATAGCAGCCATCACTAAACCAATCGCAATAAAGTAGTGATAACTCACGCTAACGCGTTTAGTCATCCAATCCACGCCGTGAGCCAAATACTGTTGAATCAGCGCAATAGCAGTGATTAGACCTGCAATAAAGCCACCGCCAGGTAAGTTGTGTCCGCGCATGAATATGTAGGCAGAAACCAATAAAAATAGCGGCAATAAGCTTTGCGAAACTACCGACAGCAGAACCGGATACTTATCTGTAGCCCATAAGCGCCCCTCGTGATCCTTGGTGCGCATCGATAGGCGCATGCGGGCAATCAGTTTATAGATGCCTAAAGCCGCAATGCCGAGCACGGTAATTTCACCGAAGGTATCAAAGCCACGAAAATCCACCAAAATCACGTTAACGACATTGGTGCCGCCGCCGCCAGTTTTTGCGTTGGCAATAAAGAAATCAGAAATACTGTCGAGCGGATGAGTCAGCAGGGCAAAACAAATACTGCCAACGATACAACCAATTGCTGAGGCCAAGGCTAAGTCTCGCACAAAATGGCTGGGGCGGCTCTTACTGGTGGGAGTATGTTGTGGGAAGAAGTATAAAGCTAGCAGCAGCAAAATAACCGTTACCACTTCTACCGACAGCTGGGTTAAAGCAAGGTCTGGTGCCGAGAAGTAAGCAAAAGTAATTGATACCACCAAACCCACTAACGACAGCATCAACAGCGCTATCATCCGGTAGTGGCTCCATATAATGGTGGCCAGTGAACCAGCTATTAACAATATAGCGGCTACGATTACAGCGCCATTAAGTGGTGTGGTGGGTAAACTACCTTTGGTTGTTTCCAAGTCTAATAGTGGTGGTGCAGTTAAGGCTAAGGCAAAAAAGCATAGCCAAAATGCGTAGCGCTGCAGTGAGCCCGACTCTAAATAAGCATTAGCTTTTTGCGCCCAAGCCACACAGCGTTGTATAACACCTTCAAATATCAACTTGGCATCAAGGGCTGGGAACAAACCTTCAAATCTAAATAGCGGCTTGCGGTTTAAGTAAATCGCTAAGCCACCTGCGATGGCTAAACCACTCATCAGTAATGGAATGTTGAAACCGTGCCAAAGAGCTAAACTGAATTCGGGTAAGGGGTGGTTCAATACAGCCAGTGAAGCGCTGTCTAGCAATGGCCCAATGGTGAAGTTAGGGAAGATACCTACAATTAAACATAAGGCTACCAAGATTTCGACCGGCACCCGCATGTAACGTGGTGGTTCATGCGGTGTTTTGGTTAAGCCTTTAGGTTCGCCATTGAAAAACACATCGTGAATAAAGCGTAACGAGTAAGCTACCGCAAAGGCACCGCCAATGGTGGCGAGCACTGGAATAAGCCAAGACAGTGAGCCCAAAATGCTTTGGTCCAGTGTTTCGGCAAAAAACATTTCTTTAGACAAAAAGCCATTAAGCAAGGGCACACCCGCCATTGAGGCCGAGGCCACCATCGCTAAGGTGGCTGTAATAGGCATGTACTTCCATAAACCGTTCAGTTTGCGCATATCACGCGAACCCGACTCATGGTCAATAATCCCCGCAGCCATAAACAAAGAGGCTTTGAAAATCGCGTGGTTAATAATATGGAATACTGCGGCAATGGCTGCCAGTTGAGTATTTAAACCCAATAGCAATACGATTAAACCCAAGTGGCTAATGGTTGAATAAGCCAATAAGCCTTTTAAATCATGCTTAAACAGCGCGGTATATGCGCCTAATAACAGCGTAAACAAACCGGTGAGTGAAACCACTGCAAACCAGGTTTCGGTTCCCGCAAGTACCGGGTAAAAGCGGGCCAATAAGAAGATACCCGCTTTAACCATAGTGGCAGAGTGTAGATAAGCACTTACTGGAGTAGGCGCTGCCATCGCATGAGGTAGCCAAAAGTGGAACGGGAACTGCGCCGATTTAGTAAAGGCGCCTAACAAGAACAAGGCAAGAATGGCAAAGTAGTAGGGGTGTTGTTTAACTAACTCGCCACTGTTTAACACTACATCCAATTCGTAACTACCAACCACTTGGCCTAGTAGCACAATGCCACCTAACAGGGCTAATCCGCCTGCGCCAGTGATGGTTAAGGCCATGCGGGCGCCTTTTCTGGCGTCGCTGCTGTGCGACCAAAAGCTAATCAGCAAAAAGGAACTGATACTGGTTAATTCCCAGAAGAACCATAACTGCAACATGTTGTTAGACATAACAATGCCAAGCATGGCGGTCATAAACATGATCAGGTAGCAGTAAAAGCGCCCCATGTGGTCTTTTTCGCTCAAATAGTAACGAGCATATAAAATGACCAATAAGCCAATGCCTAAAATCAGTAGACTGAACAATACTGACAAGCCATCAAGGCGAAAAGATAGGTTAAGCCCCAGTTGCGGGATCCACGCTATGCTTTGGGTAAAAGCTTGGCCACCCAGTACGGCTGGCATGTCGAACAAAATCAAGGCTAATGCAAGTGCGGGGAGTAAGGCAGTTGCCAATGCACAGGTACTACGGTTGAATTTGTTGGTTAGCAAAGGAACAATGATTCCTAGCATGGGTAAAAACGGTACCCAGAAATAGTGCATTTAATGCAGCTCCGTCAGCTAATTGTTTGGTATTTATGAAAAATCATAGTCATTATTCGAATGAATATCCATGCTTAGTTTACATTACTTTAGGAAAGTTACCCCTTGATTAAGCCTGCTTATTTTGTTTCTTGAGCTTAGTGGTGATGAGACATAGACTAGGCGAAAGTCCACACGCAAAAGGATGATTTCAGGTGTTCTCTCGCAAACCTTTTTTAAGTGTCGTTTTTTTAAGCTTTTGCATGTTTAGTCAACTTATCTATGCTGAATCAAACACTAGCCCTAATTGGCCAAAACAACAGCAACGTATTGAAGCCCTGCTGCAAGCTATTGAACAAGCTGATCTCACCTTTATCCGCAATGGTTCTGAGCATAATGCTAAGCAAGCTGGAGAGCACTTAAGAATGAAGTTAAAGCGGGCACAAAACAGTTGGTTTGCGCCCGATAAAGAAACCTGGACTGCTGAAATGTTCATCGACAAGCTAGCTAGTAAATCTTCCTTTAGTGGCAAACCCTACCAAATTCGTTTTACTGATGGTGAGCAAGTAGACTCTTCGCTTTGGCTATATCAGCAACTCGCTAACTTCGACCAACTGCAGGGAGCGCAATGAGTAAAACCAATTATCACCGCAAATTTGTACCGGTGATTCGTTACTTAGAAAAAAACTACGACAAGAACTTAAATTTAAATGAAGTGGCAGAACTGGCGCATTTGTCGCCCTATTATTTCCACCGCGTTTTTAAAGCGGTCACCGGTGAAACACCGGCGGACTTTATTCGCCGCTTAAAGCTAGAAAAAGCTGCTACCCAATTGTTCTTTCATAAAGAAGCGGTAACCAAAGTAGCTTTAGATTTTGGTTTTTCAAGTTCTCAAGCTTTAGCGAAGGCTTTTCGTGGTTATTTTGCCTTAAGCCCAAGTGAGGTGAGAAATTGCGAAAGCATGGAGCATTACAATCAGTTGTTAAGAGACAGCAAGATTGGACACCTGTTACGCAACAATGGACACGCTTTAAGTGCTAGCTCCCAATATGATGAGACTGAACATCAAACAAGGAGTGAAACCATGAAAACTGAACATTTCGAAGAAAAGACCTTGGCTTACATTCGGGTAACCGGCCCCTATGGCGAAGGCTATGCTGCTGCCAGCGAACGACTTTATGGCTGGGCTGGCCCAATGGGCTTAGCAGAAGGCGATAGTATTTTTATCTATCACGATAACCCTGAACTTACCCCGGCAGAAAAGTGTCGCACCGATGTATGCTTATCTGTGCCAAAAGATGTTACGCCGCCTGCGGGCATAGAGCTGCAAACTCTGCCAGCAGGAAGTTACGCGAGTATGCGAAAACTGGTTACCGATACGTCTCAATATGGGCTTTACTGGCAACAGCTGATGACCCAAGTAGTAGAAGCAGAGTTAACCGTAGATAACCGCCCATGTTTTGAGTTTTACCATAGTTATGATCAAAGCTCTCAACATGCTGATGTTAGTTTTTGTACCTCAGTTAAATTGTAAGTTCTAGCAGCGTTATGCTGCTTACCGTGTGATCGAGTTCATTTTGTTTTTTGCAGCCCGCATGGGCTGCCTTTTTATTTCCTCTCCAAAGTCCTTATAAAACATAGCGGTTAGTTGTTCCGGCTCTGCTATGCTCTGGTAATGATTAGTGGCTGTGTGCTGTAGCTTCATTTCAGTTGAGTGAAATTGCTTAAGCAACTAAACAGCAGCTAGTGTTAATTCGTTTTTTATTGCCTAAGGATTGTTATGGATACCAGCAATTTTATTAAGTCTCGTGCGGCCATTGCTTGGGCGCCTAATCAGCCGCTTTCAGTAGAAACCGTTGATGTTATGCCGCCTAAAAAAGGCGAGGTTTTGGTTAAAATTGTTGCCACTGGGGTTTGCCATACCGATGCATACACCTTGTCGGGCGCCGATTCAGAAGGGGTGTTCCCTTGTATTCTCGGTCATGAAGGGGGCGGCATTGTTGAACAAGTGGGCGAGGGGGTTAACTCGGTAAAAGTGGGCGATCATGTTATTCCACTGTATACCCCAGAGTGCGGCGAATGTAAGTTTTGCTTGTCTGGCAAAACCAATCTTTGCCAGAAGATTAGAGCCACCCAAGGTCAGGGCTTAATGCCCGATGGCACGTCGCGTTTTTACAAAGACGGCAAACCAATTTTTCATTATATGGGCTGCTCAACCTTTAGCGAATACACTGTTTTACCCGAGATATCTTTAGCAAAAATTAACCCCAGTGCAGATCTAAAAGAAGTTTGCTTATTGGGCTGCGGAGTCACCACCGGAATGGGCGCTGTGACAAAAACCGCCAAAGTGCAAGCCGGCGATACCGTTGCCATTTTTGGCTTGGGTGGCATTGGCCTATCTGCCGTCATTGGCGCAGCAATGGAAAAGGCTTCACGCATTATAGCCATTGATATTAACGAATCTAAATTTGAGCTAGCCGAGCAACTGGGCGCTACCGACTGCATTAATCCTCAAACCATCGACAAGCCGATTCAAGACTATATCGTTGAGCTCACCGATGGTGGCGTAGATTTCTCGTTTGAATGTATTGGTAACGTAAACGTGATGCGCTCGGCCTTAGAATGTTGCCATAAGGGCTGGGGAGAGTCGGTGATTATTGGCGTAGCGGGCGCTGGTGAAGAAATTAGCACTCGACCTTTTCAATTAGTGACTGGCAGAGTTTGGCGTGGCTCAGCCTTTGGCGGGGTGAAAGGGCGCAGCGAATTGCCCGATTATGTAGAGCGTTATATGGCAGGAGAATTTAAGCTTAGCGATTTTATTACTCACACCATGAGCTTAGACAAAATCAATGAAGCATTTGATTTGATGCATCAAGGTAAAAGTATTCGTAGCGTAATTCACTATTAAGGTAGCCGTTGATGACTATTAAATTACTCGCCAGTAACAAAGTGTTTGGCGGCCTGCATCAGCGCTACTCTCACCAGGCAGAATCAACCCAGTGTGAGATGACTTTTGCGGTGTATTTGCCACCGCAAGCCACTGTAGAGCAGCCCGTGCCCTTATTGTATTGGTTGTCTGGCTTAACTTGTAGTGACGAGAACTTCATGCAAAAAGCTGGGGCATTTAAAGTGGCTGCCGAACTGGGCATGGCCATAGTGGCCCCAGATACCAGCCCGCGAGGCGCAGGCGTAGCCGATGACCCAGAAGGTGCTTACGATTTAGGTTTGGGTGCTGGGTTTTATATTAATGCCACGCAGCAGCCTTGGGCAAAGCATTACCAAATGTATAGTTACATAAGTGAGGAGCTGCCCGTTTTATTGGAGCAGCATTTCCCTGTTACTCAGCAGCGGGCGATTGCTGGTCACTCCATGGGCGGGCATGGCGCTTTATCTATCGCCTTTAAAAATCCTGAGCGTTTTTCATCGGTGTCGGCGTTTAGCCCAATCTGTCAGCCTACGACTTGTCCTTGGGGGCAAAAAGCCTTTACTGCGTATTTGGGCAGTGATCAACAAGCTTGGCTAGAGCATGACAGTAGCATACTGATTAAACGGCTCACGCCGGAGCAGCGACTACCATTGTTGATTGACCAAGGAAGCGATGACAGTTTTCTTGCTGAGCAGCTAAAGTCAGAAACCCTGGTTGATGCCGCTAAACAGCTCGATTACGCCATCAACTTTAGAATGCAGCAAGGTTACGACCATAGCTATTTTTTCATCGCTAGCTTCATTGAAGACCACCTGCGTTTTCACTATAAATACTTCTAACTACTTACTTTTATTAGTCTCTGTAGATCCTTCAGCCCGCTAAAACATAGTGGGCTTTGTTTTAATCTTTTTCGCAATGCTTCATGTTTTATTTGAAACAAATTCACCACTTCATTCATTTGAAGATTTTTAGTGTGAGAGTCTACAAATTCTGATCAACTACTTTAGGTTTTGGCTAGGTTTAGCTAATGACTTATTTTAGCCTGATAGCTTGTGATAAGACGTAGTTGAAAAGGTTAAGCATGGAAGTGATTAAAAAATGTCTTCAAGGTAGTGTCATACTCGCTAGCAGTATTTTGCTTGCAGCCTGTGGCGGTGGCAGTTCAACAGGAGCAGCCAGCGATGCGCAGGTAGAGCTAGACAGTGCTTATTACACCGATGTCTATGGATGGAATGCCAGCGGTGGGCTTAACCAAACTCAACTAGGCCGTGGCCTCAATTTAGGCAATTACCTAGAAGCACCTAACGAAGGAGAGTGGACCGGCGGTCGCTTGTTGGTGCAAGAAGACTTACAGATAATTGCTGATGCGGGCTTTAAAACCGTGCGTATTCCGGTGCGTTGGTCAAATCATGCTGCTGAATCTTCTCCTTATCAAATAGACGCCAGCTTCATGGCCCGAGTTAAGCAAGTGGTTAATTGGAGCTTGGCTGAAAATCTGCAAGTGGTGTTAAACGTGCATCACTATGAAGAAATGATGAACGACGGCGAAAATATGCAAGAGTCGCATATTCGCCGTTTAGTAGGGATCTGGCAGCAAATTAGCGAAGAGTTTCCTTTAAGTGAATTTGGCCAAGAGCAAGTGGTGTTTGAGCTACTCAATGAGCCTAATGGCACCATTGGTTACGATGACTGGAATGACATAATTGCGCGTCTTACTCAGCTAATTTGGACCACCATGGCCGCTGAGCAAAACGATGGTAACGAACAACGCACCATTATGATTGGTACTGCTAACTGGGGGCATCCAGACGGTTTAACCGAGCTAGAGCTGCCCAGTAGTGTCAATTCGGATAACACCATTGTTACGGTTCACTACTACGAACCCTTCTACTTTACTCACCAAGGCGCCGATTGGGTAAGTGGTTCTAACGATTGGATTGGCACGCCATGGTTAGGCACCGAATTAGATCAGCAACCTTTGATTGAACTATTCGACCGAGTTACCGCTTGGAATGAACAAGCTGGCCGTGGCTTTGAGATATTTATGGGCGAATACGGTGTGTACTCGCTGCACTCTGAGCCCGACCATCAGCGGGCCTGGACAGCTTTTATCGCTCGAGAAGCAGAGAAACGCAATATTAGTTGGGCCTATTGGGAGTATGCCTCTGGCTTTGGTGCTTATGACCCTGAAGCAGGCGCTTGGCGACCAGCCCTTATCGAAGGTTTAATTCCCACTTCACTGTAGTTACTCCTTTCTAGCGCTAGCTAATTTTTGCTAGCGCTAAATATTTCCTCACCAGCTATTATCTTATTGCTAATCAAACACTATAGTTTGTTAGTAGGTTTACAATATCAATATTAAATTCAAGCTATTAGCTTACGCTCTAGTAGCCAAATAACTGTTGAAACTGTGATAGTAGTGATGAAAATGAAGCCCTGGCTCACGCGAAGTCTAATTGGTTTAACGGTGTTAGTTGCAATTCTGCTGCTTCCCTTTGTTATGTTATTGGTGGGGCTAAAGGTAGAAATTGGCGACAGCCGTCAGCTGCTTACTAATATGCTTAGTGAGCAATTGCAACGTGAGGTGCGAATTAAAGGCGCTATTCAACTGGAATTGTCTTTTCGTCCCGCTATTACTGTAGAAAATATCCACATTGCCAACCCTAGTGGCTTTGGTGAACAAAGCTTTGCCCAAGTGCGTAAAGCCAGTGCGCAAGTTCAAGTATTGCCCTTATTAAGACAGCACTTAGAAATTGAACAAATATTGCTAGATGGCTTTTATCTCGACTTGGTAAGAAATGTTGCTGGCGAAAACAATTGGCAATTTGCTAGCGGCGCACCAGAGCAGAGTTCAACAGCAGCTCCCGCAGAATCTACTGAACAACAAAACACTAATGACTTTACTTGGCAGGGTACTAACTACAGTTTCGAGATTGAAGATCAAATCCTGATAAGCGATGCCAGAATTAACTACGCCGACCAAGCCGCAGAAGCAGTTCTAAAATGGCAACTAGAAGAGCTAAAACTCACCTCTTTAGACAGTGAAACACTGGCGATGACAGCCAGGGGAAGCATGTTAGATGAGCGTTATTCCTTAGATTCAACTTGGCAGCTAGAGCCCTTACTGCAAGGGCGCGCGGGCGACATACAGTTAAATATGCAAGTGGCAGACGCGAAGCTAGGGCTATCGGGGCAGTTGGCACCGCAAAAAGAAAGCAACAGCTATTTGGAGCTAAGTATTGATTGGCAAAATGCTGATTCAATCGCGCGCTTGCTGGGTGAAAATCTGTCGCATATGGCGCCGATTAAGCTTGAGACACGTTTTGATGGCAAGCCCGGTGCGTATAGCTTGTCGCCAATTACTGCCACTTTGGGTAGCAGTGAGTTTTCTGGAGAGTTGGCGCTAACTGGGCGTGAGCCAGTGGCAATTAATGGCAAGCTAGCCATCAATCAAATTGACCTAAGTGCTTGGCTTCCTGCCGAAGCGACTGACGCTTTACCACAACAAAACTCCAATCTAGATTCAGCAGAGCAAGCAAAAAACCAGACTATTGCTCAAGTGCAACAGGTTGAAGCGCAGGCCGAAGAGCTTCCTTTATTGCAGATTATTCGATACTGGTTCAATCAAGCAGATGCTGATTTGTCTTTAAACATTGGCGAAATACTGGGGCTGCCGTTAGAGGTATCTTCAGTTAGCTTAGGCTTAAAAGTGGAGGGTGAAAAACTAAAAGCACCGCTGCGCGCGGTGGTTGATGATATTCGCTTTCGCGGCAACCTTAAAGCCAGTGTAGAGAATGACAGTTTAAATACATCAATGCGTTTGGTTGCGCAAAAGTCACCACTAGATAAGTTGGCTAGTCGTATTCCTGTGTTGGCAGGGAGCACCGGAAGTATTGGCCGCTCGGTATTGCGCATTAGTGCCTCTGGCAGTGATGTGACACAGTTATTAGCCAGTAGCGAATTTAACTACAAAATCGAAGACAGCCGTATGAGCCTGCCAGCAGGCACTAGGTTTGATATTAAAAGTGCTAATTTACATGCCAGTTTAGACAGTGAGCTAGAGCTAAACCTTGACGGTGTGCTACTGGATATTCCGGTTAATGCGCTTATCCACACCAGCCCTGTGCGCGCCATGCTTGAGCAACAAGCTTGGAAAGTGCGTATGCAACTAGATTCTCCGGCCATCCAACTAGATTTAAATGGGGAGCTACCCAGTGGGGTATGGCAGCAAGGAGCAAGCTTAGATCTTAAGGCAAACTCACCACAAATTGGTTTGTTAGCGCCTTGGTTGGGAGTAGATAGCAAAGCTCAAGGGCCACTCAAGCTCGAGCTAGCCATTCAGGCTCAGCAAGGAAAATCCTCACTCAATATTAGCCAACTGCAGATAGCAGATAGTAAGGGAACCATTCAAGCCAGTTGGGATAAAAGTAAAACCGAGCAAGGCTTGGTGAGTGTTGAATCAGCCTGGCAAGGTATTCACTTGGCTCAATTAATGGATTTAATGCCCAGTGAAGCAGCAAAACCAGTAATTGAAGAAGATAAAAAATCTGATAAGCCGCCCAGTGAACAGAACACTATCAATATTCGTGTGCCTATATTGCCGCAAGGCTTTGCTATTCATGATGCTGATCTTGCAATTAGTATCGAAGAGCTGATACTCGGTGAACATCAACTTGAACGCATAGAGTTACAAGCGTCTGCGCGAGATGGCTGGTTGCAGCAAGCGCCATTTAGTGCTGAATTTGCCCAGAGCAAAATAGCCGGCAATGCGACACTCGACCTACGTAGCTCACCACTTAAGCTCGATTTTAATATTGCTAGCGAGCAACCCAACATCGCTCAATTACTTAAACAGCTTAATATTGCCGAGCAAGCAAACCTCGCTTTAGACCGCGCCGAGTTGGATTTGTCTTTGCAAGGAGATAACGTGGCTCAGCTATTAGCAAGCACCACACTCTCTGCCAAGCTCATCGGTGGCTATTGGGATTTAGTTGACCCCAATACTCAAGCCAGCGCACGAATCGAATTAGATGAAGGCAGCTTAAGCGCTAGCCCCAAGCAGCCTTTGGCCTTAGCCTTAAATGGCGAGTTAAAAAAACTACCTCTGAATGTAAAACTAAGCACACTAAGCTTGGCTGAGTTTACTCAAAAACCTAGCGAGCTACCCCTCAATCTTAGCTTGGATGTGAACCAAGTTAATTTACAAGCTAAGGCCACACTGCCGCGCCCTGTGTCGCTAAATAACCTGAGCCTTGCAATGCAGCTCACCAGCCCCAGTTTAAGTCAGTTAGACAGCTTACATGGCATTCAGTTACCGCCATTTGGTCCAATAAAACTGGCCGGTGAATTGCTGATTAGCGACCAAGGGTACGCGATTAATAACATGTTATTGGCAGTGGCTAATAGCCAGCTTAGCGGTCAAGCAAGTTTAAACACGCTTGGTCAAAAGCCCCAGTTCGATATTGGAATTAGCGCAAATAACATTCAGCTGGACGATTTTAGAACTGGCGACTGGCAGGGCCTAGAGCAAGACTTGGCTTCATCAGACCCTCAGCCGCAGCAAGAAAGTGACCTTGAGGTCAACGAACAGGATGAGGCAGAAAAAGCCGCACAACCCTTGTTAAGCCAAGCGGTGCTGCAGCGTTTAAATGCTAACTTTGCCTTGGATGTTGAACGGGTTAAATCTGGTAATGATTGGCTAGGTGAGGGCAAACTGTATTGGCAGTTGCAAGATGGCAGCTTGCGCTTGGCACCTTTGTGGTTAGCCCTACCGGGTGGTGAAATTGATATTAGTGGCGAGTTAAGCGCTACAGACAGCGGATTTTACAGTCAACTAAAAGCAGAGATAGAGAACTTTGATTACGGCTTGTTAGCCAGGCGGATAAAGCCTGATACTGATATGCGCGGCACCTTTAGTTTGAACCTTGATGTTAACAGCGAGTTTGAACAACTAGAACAGTGGCTAGAAAGTGCTAATGGCAAGGTAGGCTTTGCGGTATGGCCAAAAGAGTTTGAAGCCGGCATCATGGATTTATGGGCGGTAAGCCTAGCCAGTGCGGTGGTACCCGAGTTGGATGACTCGGAAAAATCAGTGCTTAACTGTGTGGTTGCCGCCTTTGATAGTAATAACGGACAGTTGGTTCAAAACTTACTGCTGGCTGATACCTCACGCATGAGAGTGTTGGGTGAAACAGAAGTCGACTTTAAACAACAACAAGTAAAAATGGTGCTGCGACCAAAAGCAAAACGCGCCCAGATATTTGGTTTATCTACTCCGGTACAAGTCACCGGAAGCTTTGAAGATTTTAAAGTGGGTGTCGCCAGTGGTGGCCTAATTGGCACCACCATTCGCTTTGTTACCAGCCCAGTGGTGTCGCCACTGCGTTGGATAGTTGAAGCGCCGCTTGATGCCGATGGCAGTGAGCTATGTCGCCAAGCCTGGCAGCAAGCTAAACAGGTAGATGTAACCAACTGATTTACTGTGGCAGATTTTGGCAGCGAGCATTGCCTACTGATCATATGTAGGATGGCAATGTTCATAAGCTAAATTGGAGTCTGCTCACTAAATGCAAATTTTTCAGTTGCTTAGCTTTAAGTTAGCTTGAAAAGTCGATGCTTCGCGCTACCCTTAATACAGCTGGTATTTAAGGAAGCACAAAATGCCCTCTCTTATTAAACACCTATTCCTGCTTGCTGCATTAAACTGTTCTCAGGGAGTTGCTGCCTCAGACTTAACTATTTGTAATCGCTTGGTGGTAACCGGTAACGCGGAATATCCGCCTATTTTGTGGCGAGACCAAAATAACCCCGGAAAGCTCACCGGCCTTGCCATCGAGTTACTCGAATTAGCTTTAATGGACACCGATATTAGCGTAGATGCTCGAGACCGTGGTGTCTGGGCTAGAGCATTACAAGAAGCTAAACACGGTGAAGTAGACATGTTGGCCGGAGCGTTTTTAACTAATGAACGACAGCAATATATGGACTACATTGTGCCGCAGTTTACCGACGTGCCCAGCGTGGTGTGGACCAAAAAAGGCAATGAGTTTAACTATCAAAAATGGGAAGACTTATTAGATCGCCGTGGAGGAACATTGGTCAATAATAGTTTTGGCCAAGACTTTGATACCTACGCCAAAGCCAATTTGAAGATCCTAAGTAGTGCGTCGGCAGAGCGCTCTTTTGCTATGTTGTTAGCCGATCGCTTCGACTATGTACTTTACGAGCTCTATCAAGGTTTAACCATTTTGGAATCTGCAGGCCTAAAATCTAAAGTGGTACCTTTAGACAATCCCATTTCTGTAGAAGGTTTATATTTCACCTTTTCTAAAAAGTCAGGCTGTAATAGCGAGGAGTTAAGGCGTCATTTAAGCGAGCGGGTTACTCAGCTGACTAAGTTTAATACCTTTGACCAGCTCTTCGATAAGCACATGCAAGCCTGGTTGTTACAGCAATCTAATTTTGGTGTGGTACCGCGTAACTAAGCGCTAAGTTGGGCTTAGTTACTGGGCTTAGCTATTGGGCTTACTTATCTTTGCTTGAGATTTTTTCTGCACTAACAGCGGTGTTGGCTTCTTGCCAACCTCGAGTGTCATTAATTAGCTGTTCAACCATTTCTACCTTACCAACAACATTCCCTTCATCTAACACCACCAAGCTATTGTTCTGCTCTTCAATCTGAAAATGTGTGCAGATGATTTCATTGTCTCGATATCCGGCAGAATTAAAAAAGTGAATCTTGTAAGTATTCATGCCTTCGCCTCGATTTGAAGAGCAATCAATTGCCTTTCATCATTATTTGGGAGTTTTGTTGTATTTTAGGAGATGAAATCGCTATTAAGCAATTGTAGTGAAGAGTATTGTTCATTTGTTTTGATGTTCATCGTTCTTGTCTAGTGAGTAACTGAAATGCTATTGCTGTTAGCGATTATTTATCTAGCCTTTATTAGCCTTGGCCTACCTGATTCGTTATTGGGCTCTTCCTGGCCAATCATGCGTGGCGACTTAAATGCCAGCCTTGAGTTTGCTGGTGTTATATCTATTGTGGTGAGCGCGGGAACCGTGGTATCGAGCTTGTTATCCACCCGAGTTACCCATCGATTTGGTACCGGTAAGGTGGTTGCCTTTAGTGTACTAATGACCGCAATAGCATTGTTCGGGTTTTGCTTAAGCCTAAACCCATGGCTACTAGTGCTGCTAGCTGTGCCTCTTGGCTTGGGTGCAGGGGCAGTAGACGCAGCCTTAAATAACTTTGTTGCGATAAACTACAAAGCAAAACACATGAACTATCTACACTCTTTTTGGGGTGTAGGCGCAACCGCTGGGCCATTAATCATGGCGCTGTATTTAAGCCAACAACAAGGCTGGCGCGAAGGTTATGCCACCATTTCCTATATTCAATTTGCCTTAGTGGCGGTGCTGCTTTTAGCACTGCCGCTGTGGAAGCGGGCAGCTAGCGAAAGTTTGGCGGCGGGTGGAGAGCAGCCCGCGCCTATAAGTAATCGCAATGCCGTAAAAATAAAAGGCGTTAAACTGCAGCTACTCACCTTCTTTTGCTATTGTTCTTTAGAGGCTGGAACCGGCTTGTGGGCAGCTAGTTACCTGATTAGCCAGCTACAAGTGAGTGCCGCTAATGCAGCCTTTTGGACAGCTATGTATTTCTTGGGCATTACCCTGGGGCGCTTTATTTGTGGCTTTGTCTCTGAGCGAATAGCGGAAGACAAACTGGTGCGCGCTGGAGTGCTAAGCATATTGGTCGGTGTTGTATTGTTGCTTATTCCTGGCGGGGCTATGCTGGCGAAAATTGGCTTAATGTTGATAGGTTTTGGCTGCGCACCAATCTACCCAAATACAATCCACCTAACGCCGCAGCGTTTTGGTAAGCATGCATCGCAGGCGATTATTGGTTTGTCGATGGCTTGCGCTTATGTGGGGACAACCCTAATGCCACCGTTTATTGGGCTGCTGGCAGCCTCTAGCTCCTTTGTTGTGTTGCCCATAGCTTTGTTAGTGTTTAGCGCTTTAATGCTGTTTAGTACCGAGCGTCTTAAGCATTGGCCACAATCGCAGCAAAACAATTAGCCACAAGCTAAACTGGTTTGATAATTAACAGTGCGGAGTGGGAAATGGCAAATGAAGATATTGGTGAACTAGTATTTAGTTCGCAGCAGATAAGCCAAGGTGTAAGCGCGGTAGCCAAGCAGCTTAACCAAAAATACCTCGGTGAATCGCTGGTGGTGATAAGCGTAGTACCGGGTGGGATGTTATTTGCCGCGGACTTAGTGCGTCAGTTAGATCTTGACCTAGCCATGGACTATATATCTTGCCCACATACCCCGGGTAGTAGAAATAACGATTCCAATATCGAGTACCAGCAAAACATCAACATCGAGAATCAACATGTGATTGTTATCGACGATGCCATCGAGTCGGGAGGCACCATGCAGCGCTTAATCGCTCATCTATCTAAGCACTATGCTCCCAAAAGCTTGGCGGTGGCCTGTTTATTAGTGAAACCTAGCAGGGTAACTATTGCCGCAGAGCAGCATTACGCATTTGAAATGGACAACGATGATTTACTCGTAGGTTACGGCTTGCCTTGGAACAATCTGTATAGAAACCTGCCTTATATTTCTAAACTTAATACTTTGGACAAACAAGGCTTAGCAATATCTGGAGATAACCAGCATGGCAGGAATTAGCGATTTGGATGAACTATTGGCTTCAATGCAGCCCAAACTACTTGAGGCTGAATATGTGTTTTGTAGCGTTAAAGGAAGAATAGGCGAATATCTTGAGCTGGAACCCGTAGCGTCTTTTATCGAGTCGGAAGGTTTAACGCTTGTGCTTAAAAAAACAGTGGCCGAGAGCGCTGGTTTATTATTTGAGGGCAGTTATAGCCAAATTACCCTAACGGTGCATTCCAGTTTAGATGCGGTGGGTTTAACCGCTGCAGTTTCCACTAAGCTCGCTTCAAAAGGCATAAGTGCTAATGTAATCGCAGCTTACTATCATGACCATATTTTTGTTCAAACTAGCAAGGCACAGGCGGCAATGTTAGCGCTGCAAGAGTTTGGTGCTCAGCTCGAATAACTGGCTTGTGTGAATAAAGAAAGGTTTGAGAGTACAGAGCTAAGAAGTGCTTGTTTCAATTAAGATTAGAGTTTTCAGAAGCAAATAAAAAGCCGCTCTTAGCGGCTTTTGATGTTTTAGGCTTTGGCGCTTAGCGCTGGCTGGCTGAAGCTAATGCCATTCCAACCATTTTTAATAAACTGACGAATGTTTTGGTGATCATCACCGTAAGGCGTAGACAATACATCTTGGTAGTATTGTCCAAACAAGGCTAGGGTTTGTTGTTTGCTTAATTCGTTTAATTGACCAAAGGCAAATACTTTACATGAACCTGAGTTTTCACCTTCGGCATTGTTTTGTTTTCCATTACTAAACGCACTTGGTGTGAACTCGTAGTTTGCATCAATAATCTTCATACTATCTTCAAAGCGAATTTGATCGGGATCTTTAGTAAGAACTTCAACAAAGTTAGCGATATCTGCCTGTGCCATGAATTACGTCCTGTATTATTGGTATATTCGCGCTTACCTTATTTGAGAATATCGTCTCGGGTCAAGAAAAAATCAACCGATTCAACTATTGTCATTTTGAATAATTAGCATTGCTGCAAATACTAGAATTGCGCCGGGCAATAATCCCCATGATAGTTGCTCAAAGCCCATGCTTACCGTAAGCATTAAAACCAATAGAGGCGTTAGATAGCTGTAGGCTGCCACCTTGGTTGGGCCAAGACGAACCGTACCTATTTGCAGCAAGAAAAAAGTAGTTAGGGTGGTGAATAAGGCTAAATAGCCAATGCCTGCATAAGCTTTTAGGGGCACTGCTAACCAACTAATTCCATTTAAACTGGTGAGTGAAAGCAGCAACAAAAACAGGCTGCCAAAAACTAAGACCCAAAATGTCATTAGCTCTTGCGGCTCTCCTCGGTAAAGTTTTTTCATTAAGGGGTTATAAATACTTAAGGCAACACAGCCTAGCAAAAACAATAGATCTCCCTTATTAAGCTCTAAGGCTAATAAAGCATTAACATCGCCACGAAATACAATCCATAAGGCACCTAATGTGCCCATTATTAGTCCTATTGCTTTGTTTGGGCTAATGCCTTGCCCAAGAATAAAGTAGCTAGTAAGCGCGGTAATGGCGGGTAGGGTGGTGTATAAGGCGCCAGTGTTCAAGGCGCTGGTGTGGCGCAGCGCTTCAAACATACACCAAAAAAATACCACCAAAGGCAAACTAAGTAATGCGTATCCCAATAAGGTGTTACGCGAAGGTAGCGTCAATCCGTTTTTGTAAAACACATAGGGGGCAAACAATATAGCCGCAGTGAGAAAGCGTAAAAACATCATCACTACCGGTGGCAATGCGTGGGTAATTGCGGCGCCCACAGGAAAAGAGCTGGCTACTAGCGTAACCATTAGTAGCATCAAGCCATGAGTCGCTAAATGGCTGTTATTTAGGCTTGGCTTAGCGTGAGTGTAGCTTGGGTTTAGCATAGCAAATACCACCTTAATCAGTAATGCCGCCAGTGTAATAACATTTGTATTGACTGATAATCCCTCTATTTTGATAATAACTGTTGAGTTTTAGTTAACAATGGTGATTGGTATGGAAGGATTTGCAGCTATTCCAGTATTTGTAGCAGTGGTTGAACATGGTGGTTTTTCGCCTGCTGCGCGTAGTTTGGGGATCTCCAAATCGGCGGTGAGCAAACGGATTAACCAACTAGAACAGCAACTTGGTGTAAAGCTGTTGCACCGTACTACCCGTAAACTAAGTTTAACCGAGGCAGGGAAGCACTACTTTGAGCACGCCGCTAAAGCGAATAACGCCGCCAAAGATGCCGAAGATGCGGTAGCTCAGTTACAGGGCGAACCTCAGGGCTTGTTGCGTATTAATACACCCATGTCTTTTGGCCGCTTGCATATAGCCCCTCTCATCGGCAAATTTTTACAGCGTTACCCGAAAATCACTATCGATATGATGATGGATGATAAGGTCGTAGATTTGGTTGCCGAAGGTTTTGATGTAGCAATAAGAGCCGGCAACTTGCCAGATTCATCATTGATAATTCGAAAACTTGCCCCGTTAAAAAGCGTGTTATGCGCCTCTCCAGAATATTTAAAACAACATGGTATACCGCAAACTATTGAACAATTAGCCGCCCACAACTGTTTGCAGTTTAGCTATTCACGTGACCTTAAAGAATGGACATTTATGCGAGACGGGCAATCACAATCTATAGAAATAAAAGGTAACTATCGGGTAAACAATAGTGAGGCCTTGCGCGAAGCAATGTTGCAAGGCTTGGGCATAGGCCGCTTACCCACTTTTGTGGCTGGGCCAGATATAGTTGCAGGGCGTTTAATCAGCTTGTTAAACCAATACCAAATGCCAAGCCAAAGTATTTATGCGGTGTTCTCAGAGCGTCAGTTCTTGCCTGCCAAGGTAAGGGCGTTTGTCGATTTTGCCATAGAGCACTTAGCCGCAGAGCAGCCTTATTGGGAGCTTAAGCCCAGCTAAAGGCTGAGCGTTTTACTCTCGCTTTGTGGTAAGCTATGAGCCCATTACAGCTCGCTGTTATTGGCCCCAGTTATCGCTTTATCTAACCAAGTTTTCGCATGTTTAATTGGGCCTTGTATGCCTTTTAGTGGCGCATCTGGGCGGTCGGCCCTTACTTTAGGGTGATTGTTTAGTTTAAGCAGTACTTGCTGGGCGTAAGCTAGGGTTTGTTGGTCTGGCATTGGTGTTATGCCATCGCGAATACAGGCAATTAGCGTACGATGCAGACCGCTGGTTAAAGTCCAGATAGTGTTTAATCTAAATCCTCCGAGCTGGCTATCACTCGCTAGTTCATCTAAAAAGCGGATCAAATCTGGCAGCATAGATACTGGCCTTTTTTCCCTAATGCTTACCGCGGCTACGTAAAGCTCTTCTGCTGAAGCACTTAAGCGAAGATAGTCTGCTAGGGAATCTGTTTCCGATAGGTTACGTGCTTCGGCGATGATGGCTTGCCTAGCTTCAGCTAGTTGGCTAACCGGGGCATGAGGGTCAAAGTTTTGCAGAATATCGTCGAACTGGCGCCTATCGTTTTCGATTTCAGACTCTAGTTCAACAATCTTTTCCTTACCTTTCTCCACTTCTTGTTTTAGGGTTTGTAGCTCTAGTTCAAACTGGCCAAATTTGAGCTTAGTGATTCGCTTACGAAGCTCTGGTTGAGTCGCAATGTAAATCACTGCTGCTAGTACCATAAGCTCCCAAAGAGAGGTATTACTTAAAATATTGCTAATGATGCTCATGCTAAAACCTAATTATTTATAAGGCTTTTAGAGCTTAGACCAAGCTGGATAAATATTGGTGTTATCAGTGCTTGTACGTTTTACTCATTTCGCCATTTAGGGTTTAAAATCGCCCAGCGTTCGTGGTCTTTCCATCCTTTACCACCAATGTTTAAGTAGTTTTTAGATAGCCCTTCTTTCACAAATCCGGCTTTTGCCACTAAGGCTATTGAGGCTTTATTGCCCGGTTGTATGTTGGCTTCTAAGCGATGTAGATTGAGTTCTTCAAAGGCTTGTTTCAATACTAAGCGGATACCTGCTCGCATATAACCGCGGGCTTGGTGGGGATGAAAAACTTCGTAACTAAGGTAGGCTGATTGAAAATGACCTCGGATGATCGACGAGATATTAAAGGTACCCACTATCTCGCCAGTTGCTTGTAAGCAAACCAAATAGCGGTGTTCTTCTTCTAAGTAAGCGCGCACGTTTTTTGGCGGATAACTCCAAGGGCGGTGAAATATTTCGCTGTTTTGATAGCACTCGCTTAGCTCTTCTAAATCGCTGCGCTCGGGTTTTCTTAAATACAGTTGTTGGTTCACGCCTTATACCTTAGCTTGATGAAAAGTCGCTAGAAACCTAAGTATTTTAGCCAATTGTTTTTGCCTAAGGCTAATCAAAATTCCAGTTAATGCTCACAAATTTTTGTTGATGATAAGGGACCCCTAAAGCGTTTTTCTAAGAATATTGTGTAGTTTTACTCAACAGTTTCTTTTGCAAAAGCGGGATTATCATTTAAACGCCGTGGAATTAAGCTGGTGGCAACTTAAGTCAAAGTCTTAAGTTTTAAATTAATTATCTATAAAGCTTAAGGAACAATCATGGAACTATTTAAAGCCATTGAGCAACGTCGCGCCATTAAACAATTTGATTCAAACGAGCAAATGAGTGAAGGAGATTTCCAGAAAATGATGGAAGCAGTGTTGTTATCGCCAACCTCTTACAACATTCAGCATTGGCGCTTTGTGAGGGTTAGCAATGCCGAGGTGCGCGAGCAAATTAGCCAAGCTGCTTGGGGGCAACCACAAGTGACCGAAGCTTCGGAGTTGTTGGTATTATGTGCCGACACTCAAGCCTGGGCCAAGCAACCAGAACGTTATTGGCAAAATGTAGACGCCAAAGTGCAAGGTGTATTGGTCGACATGTTAGCTAGTTTTTATCACGGTAAAGACCAGTTGCAACGTGATGAAGCAATGCGCTCGTGCGGTATGGCCGCACAAACCTTGATGCTAGCAGCCAAAGGTTTGGGTTACGACACCTGCCCAATGATAGGTTTTGACGCTGGCCAATTGGCTGAAGTAATTAAACTGCCTAAAGATCATGTGATTGGCATGATGGTCGCTATTGGTAAAGCGGCTAAACCAGCAGGTGTGCGCGGGGGACAATTAGCGATGCACCAAGTATTGATGCAAAACCACTTTGCTTAAATCGAAAGTTAGAGATAAACCCAAGCTGTAATAGCAACAACTTGGGTTTATTAAGGCTGTAGAGAGCTGCCTTAGTGGCTTAAATGTTGATTCAGCAGTTGCCGTTCACCCTCAGTCATTTGGGTTTTATTCAAAAACGGCATGTCTTGGCTGACAAAAGAGCGTTCTACAATGCGTGCTTTCCAGCGTTCCACATCTTGCCAAGTATCCAAATTTACCCCTCCAGGTGCCGCGGTGAAGGTGTCATCAGTGGGCACTCGGCTGTGACATGTTGTACAGCGCTGCTGAATAATCGCCATTACTTGGCCTTGCTCCGCGTTTAGTTCATTGTTGTTTTGAGCTTGAGCTTGAGCTTGAGCTTGAACTTGCGCAGGGCGATTGGCATTACTCCAGCTTAAAAACAGGGCTAGTGCCAATAGGCCAAGTGCACCGCTTATAATTATGCTGGGTTTTTGAACGCCTTGGTGCTTTAGGTTGAAGTAGTGGCGGATCCAAGCACTTAAGCCGATCAGTGCGCAAAGAATTAACCAACTATGGCTGTGCTGGTAAATCATAGGGTAGTGGTTGCTTATCATCAAAAAGATCACCGGCAATGTGAGGTAGTTATTGTGTACCGAGCGCTTTTTAGCTTCTAAACCGGGGGCTGGGTCAACGGGCTCGCCAGCGCTAACTTGTGCCACCATTTGCCGTTGCCCAGGGATAATTTTAATCCACACATTGGCCACCATAATGGTGCCAATTAATGCGCCCATATGAATAAAGGCGCCACGGCCGCTAAATACATGAGTAAAGCCATAACAAAACAGCGCACCAATAACGATTAAGCAAAGGCTTAAGGGCAAAGGTTTGTTAGCAATGGGGGAGCGGAGTAAAGCTTCATAAATGGCAAAACCAAGCGCAATGCCACCAACGCCAAGACCAATGGCTTGATAGCTGGTTAAGGACATAACTTGTGGGTCAATTAGGTAGGCGTCGGCGCGGAGGTAATAGATCCAAAACAGCAGCAATGTGCCACTCAGCCAAGTGCTATAGGCCTCCCATTTAAACCAATGGAGTTTTTCTGGCATTTTTTCTGGGCCTACTTGGTACTTGGCTACTTCGTAAAAACCACCGCCATGCACCGCCCATAAATCACCTTTAATGCCTTTTTGCTTTTTCCATTCTGGCGGCGTTTTTAAGTTGTTATCTAACCAAACAAAATAAAAGCTAGCGCCTATCCATGCGATTCCAGCAATTACATGAAACCATTTAATAAAGAGGGCTAACCATTCATACAGCTGTGGCCACATAGTGTTGTCCTTTTTTGTAAACTTGCTTACCTGCTACATTGGTGGCGTTAATAACGCGGTCATCACCTAGGGTATTAATGGCAAATAATTTCTCGCTTAAGCTGCTGGCTTTATTTAAGCGCTGGCTAAGCATGGGAGTGGGCTGCAGATCTAGTTCAATAAAATCGGCTTCGCTGCCTACATTCAAATTACCTACTTGGGTTTCAATGCCCATCGCTACTGCAGCGCCTTGAGTACATAAATACAATGAGTCGAAGGGGCTTAAGCTGGCTTGCTGCAGCTGGCAAACTTTGTAGGCATCGGCCTGGTTAGCAAACATACTTAAGCTGGTGCCACCGCCTACATCACTAGCAAGCGCTACGGCCACACCATTGGCTTGGGCGCGCTGGTAATTAAATAAACCGCTACCTAAAAACAAGTTTGATGAGGGGCAAAAATTGATAGTTGCGCCTGAGCTTGCCAAGGCTAAATATTCACGGTCGGTAAGGTGAATGCCATGACCAAACAGCGAGCGTTCACGCACTAAGTCATGCGCTTCGTAGACCGCGAGGTAGTCAGAATAATCGGGGAATAGCTCGTTAATCCACTGCACTTCGGTAGGGTTTTCCGACAAGTGAGTTTGAATAAAGCTATCGGGGTGTTCCTTGGCTAACTGGCCGGCTTTAGCAAGTTGCGCCTCGCTGCTGGTAGGGGCAAAACGGGGTGTTATCGCGTAGAGTTGGCGACCATTTTTGTGCCATTGCTCTAGCAGTTTCTTGCTATCGCGATAACCCGACTTTGCGCTATCTTGCAGTGCAGTAGGGCAGTTTCTGTCCATTAATACCTTGCCGCAAATCATGCGGGCATTGTAGCTTTCTGCCACTTCAAAGAAGCTGCTCACCGATTGGGGGTGAACCGTTGCGTAGACACTGGCAGTGGTGGTGCCATGGGCAAACAGTTGCTGCAAAAAGAATTCGGCTTGGGCACGAGCATAGGCGGCTTCAACAAATTGTTGCTCAGCTGGAAAGGTGTAGCTGTTAAGCCAATCCAACAACTGCTTGCCATAGCTGGCGATAATCTCTACCTGAGGGTAGTGCACGTGGCTGTCGATAAGTCCCGGAATAAGAAGACCTTGATGCTGAACAACTGCCTGCTGCACCTCGGGGTTATTGCGTAAGTAATCTTGCGCATCCCCAAGGTGTTGAATAAGACCATCCTCAACCACCAACAAGCCATCTTGCAGATATTGGTAGTTATCGCTAGGTGCGATAGTGGCCTTGGGAAAATGTAAAATACTCCCGCGGTGGAACTGTCGCGTCATCTTAGCTGCCTCGATAAGTAGAATAACTAAAGGTGCTTAACAGCAGCGGGATGTGGTAATGGGCCTGTTGCTCATCACTAATAAACACAACATCGGCTAAGGGAAAAAAGCATTGTTTGAAGTGCGCTAGGCAGTATTCTTCGGTGATAAAACGCAGGCAGTAGCAATCACTGGCTAAGTCTAAGAGCTCAAACTTAAAACGCCCGTCTTGGTCGGTTAAGCCTTTGGCTAAGCTTTGGCTTTCGCCAAAACGATAAATCTCTACGGCAATACCTGCTGCGGGTTGGCCACAGGTGGTATCGAGTACATGACAGCTTAAGGTGCTCAAAATAAGTTCTCCATTCTACGCAGGCTAATGCGCTGTTGTTGCTCGGCAGCATTGTGTAATTCTTGCTCGCTGCTATTACCGTAGCGCTGCTCTAATATGTGCAGCATTTCCTCGGCGGATTTACCGCTAGCAAATACGATGAAAATGAAACCATAGCGGTTTAGGTAGCGCTGATTTAGGTCTAGCAATGCACTAAGAGTAGCTTGCTGAGCATGGTTAACTTGTGCTTGCTCTGCTTCGCTTAAGTGCATGGCTTGGTTGTATTTTTTTTGAAGGCTGCTTAAATCACCAATCATAGGGTGACCCGCAAAGGCCTCTAACCAATCGCTCTCGCTTAGCTGGCTAAACGCTTGCTTTGCCATTGACATAAACTGCTCAAGCGACTGAAAGGGGCGCAATGCAGCCATAGTCGTTTGCCATGTTTTGCTGCTGCAAATGTTGGCCATTTCGCTAACAAATTGGCTTTGCGGAAGGCTATTGAGCAGCTCTAGATGCTTATCGTTGTCACTCATTGAGCTGTTCTCCCGCAAGTTGTTTTCGCAAGTTATTGCTGGTTTGCCACTGCTGTTTACGCTGAGTGCGTTGCTGATTTTCAGTGTTTTTTTCTAACAGCGTGATCAGCTGTGCGCTAATCGACACCGCGACTTGCATCGGCAATTTCCCGCTAACCTCGGCTAGGCCAATAGGGCAGGTGAGCTGATCACATAGGCTGGAATCTTCAAGCTGTTCGGCTAAGCGATACTTAAAACGTTGCGCTTTGGTTTGCGAGCCAATCACGCCCACAAAGGCTAAATCGCCTCGGCGCAGCGCCGCTAAACTAAGGGCGAAATCTAAGCTGTGGTCTTGGCTTAGTATCACTACATAGGACTTGGCTTTTAGCTCTGCTACGCTATTTTCTGGCTGCGCGTGATAGTGGGTGTTCACACCAAATTGGCTAATGGAATCGAGCCATTGCTGGCGATTATCTATTACTTGTACTTGTACCGGCAGTTTAGCCAGTATTTCCGATAAACAATGGCTTACGTGCCCGGCCCCATAAATGGTGATAAGTGGTTGATCAACCAAGAAGTATTCAAACAATACTTGTACTGCGCCACCGCAACATTGGGCTAAATCGGCAGCTAAAGAAAAGCGTTCAATGTGATTAGTTTTTGTTCCGTTTTCTAGCTGCTCACGAGCATGCTTGATCACCGAGAACTCTAAGTTTCCACCACCTAAAGTATCGAATTGCTGCTGTTGGCTAATCACCATTTTTGCACCGCTTGCTCGCGGCACCGAACCCGCCTCAGCGACAATGGTGGCAATACAAAATGGCTGTTGTTGCTGCTTAAGATAACTGCAAGCATCTAACCAATTGGTAGGTAAAAAGCGAGTTTGCCAATCACTCATTTTGTGCCTCCATATACTCATATTGCTTTTGGCAAGCCATTAAAATGCGCTCGCTGGTGGCTGGGGAATCTAACTGCGCAGGCAGTTGATGTTGGCTAATCGACGCCACGGCATCGTAAATGGCACACCAAGCGCTAATTGCTAGCATAAAGGGTGGCTCACCCACTGCTTTAGAACGGTAGATGCTGTGTTCTGGGTTCGCTTGGTCGAACAAGGTAATGTTCATTTGTTCGGGGTAGTCACCAATGGTCGGAATTTTGTAGTTCGCCGGGCTATTACTCAGCAACTTTCCTTGTTTGTCCCAAACCAGCTCTTCGTTAGTAAGCCAGCCTAAGCCCTGAATAAAGGCGCCTTCTATTTGGCCAATATCGATGGCGGGATTAAGGCTGGTGCCTACATCATGCAGGATGTCTACTCGGTCTAAACTCATTTCCCCGCTAAGGGTATCGATGCTCACTTCGCTAACGGAAGCGCCCAGAGCAAAGTAGAAAAATGGCCGTCCCTGCGCTTGCTCGCGGTCGTACCAAATCTTCGGTGTTTTATAAAAGCCTGTGGCAGAAAGCGACACGCGCTGCATATACGCTTGTTGCACTAACTCCGCCCAGCTGATGGTTTGTTCGGCGAGTTTAACTTGGCCTTGTTCAATGGTGATTTGCTCTTCAGCTAGCTGGTAATGTTGCTGAGCAAATTCAAGCAGCCGCTGTTTGATTTCTTTCGCCGCGTTATGGGCCGCCATGCCGTTTAAATCACTGCCAGAAGACGCCGCGGTGGGCGAGGTATTAGGCACCTTGTCGGTGCGTGTAGACGTAATGAGAACGTAGCTAAAGGGAATGCCCAAGGTTTGCGCAACAATTTGCTGAACCTTGGTATGCAGGCCTTGGCCCATTTCGGTGCCACCATGGTTTAGCTGAACACTGCCATCGGTATAAACATGCAGCAGCGCACCGGCTTGGTTTAGGTGTTTGGCAGTAAACGAAATACCAAACTTAACCGGGCTTAAGGAAAGGCCTTTTTTGATTAGTGAATTGCTTTTGTTCCATTGGTCTATTTGCAGGCGGCGTGCACGGTAATCTGCGTTCACTTCTAATTGTTTGATTAAGTTATGCAGATCTTGATGTTGTTCAACCGGCATGCCGTAGTGAGTGGTGGCATGTCCATCGCGATAGAGGTTTTTATAACGTACATCTAAAGCATCTTGGCCGGTGGCAATAGCAATATCCTGCATTGCTTGTTCAATTAATATCATGCCTTGCGGGCCACCAAAGCCGCGGAAAGCAGTATGCGAAACGGTGTCGGTTTTTAATCTATTCCCAACTACTTCCGCCGCGCCTAAGCTGTAGGCGTTATCGCTATGGAACATCGCTCTATCCACAATCGCGTCGGATAAGTCAGGCGAGTGGCCACACAAGCCGTTCACCTCTAACTTAGCACTTTCAATTACGCCTTCGGCGCTTAAACCTAGTTGATAGCGATTGTAAAAAGGGTGGCGTTTGCCGGTTACTGCCATATCTATACTGCGCGGTAAGCGCATTTTCACCGCTTTATTGCTATGCAAGGCAGCAAGGCTAGCTAAACAAGCCCATTGTGCGGCTTGGGTTTCTTTACCGCCAAAGCCACCGCCCATGCGGCGCATATCTACAGTAACTTGATGAAAGGCAATGCCCAGCACTTCTGCCACTAGCTTTTGTACTTCGCTAGGGTGCTGTGAGGAGGTGTAGAGCATAATGCCGCCATCCTCGGTTGGCTGGGCGAGGCTAACTTGCCCCTCTAAATAAAAGTGTTCTTGTCCGCCTATTTCTTGTTCACCGCTTAATTGCAGCTCGCTACGTTTTAGTTGGGCATCATCTATCTTTTCCCCCATGCAATGGCTTGGACGAACGGTCGCATTGGGCAGGCTTAAATCGCTAATATCTTGCTGACTTAGCGCGAGTGTATCGGCGCTTTGGTATTGCACTAGATCTTGATTAGCTTGATGGGCAATTTGCCATGCGAGTTGCTGGCTATGGGCAAGGATTAGGGCTATAGGCTGGTTAAAGTAACTAATCTCGTTTTCGCTTAACAGCGGGTCGCCTTTAAATATTGGGCCTATATCTTGGTGGCCCGGGATATCTTGGCAGCGAATTATCGCAACTACATCGGGATGTTGTTGCAGCGAATCTAATTGCTGAGCAAGTACCTTACCTTTGGCTATTTGGCTGGTGATTACTGCAGCATGCAAACAGCCACTTGGCAGGTTGTAGTCGTCGATGAATTGCGCTTCTCCAGCCACTTGTTTGGCAGCACTTTCGTGGGGGATAGATTTACCTACCACTTGGCTTGGTGCGGTTTGCTCTAGGTGCTGAGTGGTTAATTTACGCATGGGCGGCTAACCTCGTGGGTAATTGTTGGCTGTAGAGGTAGAAGCGCTTTAGGAGGTTTTGAACTAGCAATACCCTATAGGCCGCGCTCGCTCGCACGTCATCAATGGGTTTTACACATTGTGGTACCAGAGCTTGTAGCTGCTTGAGTTTGTCGCTGTTGAAGGTTTCACCCAATAGGCAGTCTTCTAGCTGGCTTAAACGTACCGACTTGGCCGCTACGCCGCCTGCAGAGATCACGCAGTGGCTTACTCGGCCTTGATCATCGCACTCTATAGCTACTGCTAAAACTACTGTGGCAATATCGTCTTCGTAACGTTTACTCACTTTATAGATTTGATGTTTAAGTGTTGGCGATAAATCCGGTAGGTGAATAGCGCTAATCCACTGTTGTGGTTTTAAGCGGGTTTCGCGGTAGCCAGTGATGTAGTCTTCTGGGGCATAAAGCTCGGTGGTGGTGCCGTCATCAACTTCAATCTTGCCGTTTAAGCTAATCAGCAGCGGGGCTATGTCACCAATGGGTGAGGCATTCCCTAAACTGCCACCAAGGGTAGCCCGGTGGCGAATGGTAATACTGCCCAAACGGGCGAATATTTCGTCGGTAGTGGGGTAGTGCTGTGCCATAAATGCATGAACTTTATCTAGGCTTACCGCTGCCCCTATTCGCCAGCCATGGTCGGTGCGCTCGATGCTAGCTAACTCTGGAAGGGCGGTTAAGTCGATGATTTCATTAATGCGCTGGTGCTGCTGAGTGACTTCTAACGCTAAATCGGTGCCGCCACCTATCCATTTGGCTTGTGGGTGTTTTGCGCGAATGTTGGCTAACTCACTGCGACTGGTCGGTTGCCAATAGTGTTCGCTGTCTAGCTTTTCACATTGTCCCATCCAGTGCTGCACTGTGGGCTCATTTTGTTGAATATGATCTTTAGCCGTTGGCGCTGCTGCTACTTGTTTGGCTGCTTCAATAAGTGGCCCATAGCCAGTGCAGCGGCACAAGTTGCCGGCTAAAAATTCTTCGGGATGCGCTGGTTTGTTGGTTTGACGAGACAAGGCATATAAAGACATCACAAAGCCAGGCGTACAAAATCCACATTGGCTGCCATGTTTATCTACAACGGCTTGCTGAACTGGATGTAGTTGTTGGCCTTGTTTCAGGTACTCAACGGTAATGATTTGCTTGCCATGCAAAGAATGCAGAGGGGTAATACAGCTATTAATTTGCTTGTAACTTAGCTGCTGTTGGTCACCTTGGCTCACCATTACTACGGTACATGCGCCGCAGTCGCCGCTGGCGCAACCTTCTTTGCTGCCCACCAAACCTTGTCGCTCACGCAAAAAGCTAAGCAGCATGGTATCTGCCGCTTGTTGGCTTAGGCTGATGGCTTGGTCGTTAATCATAAGTTGTAACATGATTGCTCCGGCTAATGTTTCACATAAAGCTGTCTAATTGGTCAGCTTTATGGGTAAATTTTTTTACTCTTTCCGTTACTCTTGCTGTTCTGATCTATAGGCGTAAGTATCGGTAAATCGCGATAATATCCATTCGCCTGCGCTTATCTCACGGTACTTACTTTGCTCTCCAGGCGCTAAACAGCTGGTTAGGGTATTTACCGGTGTATCAAAGTCAGGCTCTACAAAAAATGGCATGGAGAAACGGGTGGTTTGCTGCTTAGGGCTAATCACGCGGTGAGGTGTTGATTTGTATCGGCCATTGGTCCAACGCTGCATTAAGTCGCCAATGTTCACCACAAAACTGTTCTCTACCGGCGGCGCATCTAGCCACTGCTGATTGCGATCCTGTACTTGCAGGCCTCCTGTTTGATCCTGATAAAGCAAGGTAATACAGCCATAGTCTGTATGAGCGCCAGCACCATTATCGCTTTGCTGTTGCGGAGGGTAATGAATTAAACGCAACACGCTAATTGGGCAGTTAAAGTGCTGACTAAAAAAGTCTTCGCTTTGATCTAAAGCCAATGCCATGGCCTTAAGTATTTTGATACCAACTTGCAGAGTGAGTTCGTAATGCTGCTGCATTAGTTGTATAAAACCGTCAAGATTTGGGTACTGGTTAGGCCCATAAAGCTGAGGGAAACGGGCCACCTGCGGATGATAGGGGCTAAGGTCTAAAGCCATATCAAAGGTTTCTTTATAGTCTTTGGGACCACTTGGATCTAACTGTTCTGCACTCACTTGCCCCCAACCGCGATGGTTGGCTGAATGCTGAATATTTATTTGCTGTTTTTCTTGCTCACTTAGGGCAAAGAACCGAGCGGCCATGTCTTGCATTGCAGCAAATTGTTCAGCTGGAATGCCATGACCGGTCACATAAAAAAAGCCTTTGTCACGACAGGCTGAATCTATGGCTTGAACTGCTTCTTGCCAGTGCTGACTATCGCTATGATCCAGTGACGATATATCAATAATAGGTAGGGCTAAATTCATCTGGTTCTCGCTATAAAGGCCCAGCTTGGCTGGGCGCTTATTAAGGGCAACTTAGAATGTAGTTTTACTTAGGAATCGTTGCGTCGATGCCTTCTACGTACCACATCACACTTGCTAGCTCTTGGTCGTTAAGTGTTTTACCCGCTGGAATAACCTCTTTGCCGCTGTTGTCTTTCATTGGGCCAGTGAATGGGTGAAATTGACCCGATTTAATCTTGGCTTCGGTTTCACTCATGGCGGTTTTTACGTCGTCGGGTAGGGCTGGGTTAACCGATACAATTTGCAGAATGTCTTCCGCAAAACCACCCCAGTAGTCTTCGGGTTTCCACGAACCCGCCATTACTTCTTCTACTGTGCGAATGTAGTGGGGAGCCCAAACATCACGCACTGAGAACATGTGAGCAGTAGGAGCAAATTGGCTCATGTCTGATGCTTGACCAATGCCCATTACGCCGCGTTTTTCCGCTGCAATAAGTGGAGCGGGGCTGTCGGTGTGCTGCAAAACAATATCAACACCTTGGTCCATTAGCGCGTTGGCTGCATCGGCTTCTTTACCTGGGTCGTACCAAGTATTTACCCATACAATTTTAATTTGCACGTCTGGGTTTACGCTTTTAGCGCCTAAGTACACCGAGTTAATATCACGGATCACTTCCGGAATAGGGAACGAAGCAATGTAACCAATTACATTTGTTTTGGTGGTCATGCCGGCGGCTACGCCAGACACATAACGCCCCTCGTAGGTACGCAATACATAGGTAGAGACGTTTTTGCTGCGCTTGTAACCCGTAGCATGTTCAAAGCGAACTTTTGGAAAACGCTTAGCCGCTTTAATGGTGGGGTTCATAAAACCAAATGACGTAGTGAAAATGACATCATGACCCGATTTAGCCAACTGAGTAATGACTCGCTCAGCATCGGCGCCTTCAGGAACATTTTCCACAAAGGTAGTACTTACTTTTCCGCCAAAGTGCTGTTCCATCTCAATACGGCCTTGGTCGTGTTCATAACTCCAGCCGTGGTCACCTACTGGCCCAACATATACAAAGCCTACTTTTAATGGTTCGTCGGCAGCCATGCTCGCTGGTGTTATTAAGGTGGTTACCGCAAAAGCTGCAGCACTTATCCATTTATTTAGTTTCATTTAGAACTCCGTTTCTCGGTGAGGCGTTTAGTTAGGACTGAAGTAGCAAAAAGCTGGCCACTTGGTCATGTTTTTTGATTTAAGTCAATAAATCCCAATTTCACAAGCTTTGTTGAGTTTAGTTGAAGTAATTGTTAACACGACTATTTTGAACAACTGTTAATTAGTGGTGCAGCTGCTAAGTAAAACGCACCAAATTTAGGCGGTGTAATAGAAGAAATAATTTAGTGGAGAGTTTGGCTTTGCTGAGCAAGATCCCATTAAAACGCGAGGTTGAAGTAAGAGCCGCACTGGGCGGCTCTTGTTGTAGGCGAGTGCTTATTCAATAAAGCGTAAAAGTTGGTTCGCTTGCTTGCCACAATTCCATTGGTGAATGAGGGCCTGGTTAGCACTAGATACTTGGCTTACATCAATACATTTATCAGAAGGTTTGGCGCGTAGCTCAAACCAACCGTCTTGCTGTTCCAATAATTGCCAAGCTTGATTCGGGTTATTGTTGTAACAGGTGTATTGCTGCAACTTGGCACCATTGGCGGTATTGCCGTTGTGTAGGTCTACACACTTGTTACTCACTTTGGCTTTAATCGTATACCAGTTGTCACCTAACGGAGTAAACATAAAACGTTGATTGTCGTTTTGTGTATTACAGGTCCATTGATGGTAGTTACTGCCGTTGCTGGTATTACCGCCCGCTACATCCATGCACTTTGCGCTGTGCTTAAATTGCAGGTTTGTCCAACTGCTTGGTGGGCTTAGCGCATCGCTAACAATACTTAGCTGGTCTATTTGGCTAGTCGCAAGGCTGCTGCGCCAATCGGTACCTAGTGGGCGAATGCTGTTTTTAAGCATGTAGTTATCGGAGATTTGTGCTTCGGCGTCTAGCTCTATAGTGAGTGTTACGCTGCCTTCACCGGCTTCTACTTGCTCAGTGGCTTGGCTTATCCATTGATTGTTTAGCCACAACTCAACCACTACATCACGTTGCTGAGTGGCACTGTAGTCAACAGTGAACTGATAGCGTTGGGCTTGGGCTAGTTCGGTAGAACTTAGCACCAGCTTAGTGGCATCGTCGCTAGGCGTAGCGCTAACAATTTCAATGTTGCTAATTTGCTCAAAGTCGAGGTTGTCTTGCCAAGAGGTGTCAAGGGGGCGAATAGAACCTTTAAGCTTGTAGCCTTGGCTGCCAGCTGGTGGCGCTGTGCTTAGCTCAATAGTGACCGAGGTTTTGCCTTCTCCTGCAGGTACCGTGGTTTTACCGGAAGCTAACCAGTTTTGCTCATCCCACAGTTCTACCACAATATCACGCTGTTGCATGGCCGAGTAATCTAGCTCTACGGTGTATTGTAATGCACTGTTAAGCTGCTGATAGCTATCTACAAACACGATTTGGTCGTAGTTTGCACCGGCATTATCTTCAATCACAATATCGTTAATTTGGGTTTGTTTAATAATGCTCGCTACATCGCCGCCTTGTGGTCGAATATTAGCTTTAATAATGTAGTCTGTATCGCCAGCGATGGTGTCGTTGGCCAAGCTAACATTAAGTGTTTTGCTTCCTTCTCCAGCCGCTACATTTACCGTATTGCCCGCTAAGTAATTTTGGCCCTGCCAGATAGAAACCGTTAAGTCTCGGCTTTGGCTAGCGCTGTAATTCACCTTAACTGCATAGTTTTTGCCAGGTGCTAGGCTGCTTATGCTTTCAGCAAAACTAATGGCGTCTTGGCCAACGGCAGCGTTGCTTTGGTTGTTAACCTCTAAAACTACCGAGCTTACACGGCCGTCAGAATCAGGGAAGGTGATACTAATGGTGTTGTTTTTAGCCAGCAATGAGTTAGCAACAGGGATATGCAGGGCACCAAAAAAGTCATCTCTAGAGCTTTGGTCGCCGCCTTTCCAGTTATTCGGCACGCTAACCGCTGTACCATTCACTTTAACTACAGGTTTTTTCGATTTGTTGTGTTTACGGCCAATACTTACTTTTAAGTTAGAAGTACCTTGGGCAACATTTACGTTGTTAATGCTGAAGTTAATCGCTTGATTAGCTGTGATTTCTTGCAAATTGCTAGCACTGTAGTAGCTGTCTACTTTCAAGGTATTATCAAGCTGAATGCTTTGATTGAAAGTATATTGCAACACCACTGTTTCGCCCGCGATTAAGCTAATGTTTTGTGGTGGTGTTTGATTGCTTTGATCTTGATAAACCGCCGCTTTATTAGGGTAAATTTTTAAAGATTTTTTAGTTAGCTGGTTTACGCTACCTAAGCTATTTACAAAGTCTAAGCTCACTTGTTCAGTGCTTTCAGATAGGCTATTTAATGCCACGTACGCTTTGTTGCCATCCACAAATGCTTGAACCTGAACATCTGGATTAGTGCTTTGGGTTTTAACTCGAACACCGCTTACTTCTGACCACAGTTGATAGAAGTGAATGCGCGGCGTCCAAATAAAGCGGGTAGGTTTGCCATTCACAATGCTAGTAGGATCTGGGCGGGTAATTACCGCGCCGTAGGGCTCCCAATTGTTGCCAGCATTGTAGTGCCAACTCGCTTTACCGGTAATAAACGGAATGGTTGTGAGCAAGCGGTCTTGGCGATCTAATAATTGAAACAACATGTTGTTGATAGAGCGAATCGACTGCACGCTAGCAATGTCGCTGTAAGTATCACCGTAGCCTTTCTCAATGCCGCCATATTCGGTAATGGCTAGCGGTTTAACCTGTGCCCATTTGTGAAAGCTGTAGCTTTCAACCAAATCTAAAATGGCATCTAAGTTACTGCCCGAACGCTGGCTATTAGCTCCTGTTACGTTAACACCATCGTATAAATGCACTGAGAATGCATCCATGTATTGGCCAGCGCTGTCCATAAACATTTTCATTCTTGTATCAAAATGCTTAAAGTCCCACAGCTCCATAGATGGCCACGCACCAGCGTAACCAATTACTTTAGTATCAATGTTTTCTTGGTCGAACTTTTTACCAATTTGTTTGAATAACTCAGTAATTTTGCTGCGGGCTAGATCGGCGTCAATGCCAAATTCACCAGCATGAACAAAAGGCTCGTTAATTGGCTCATAAAACAAAGGGCGAGTGCTATCGTCGAAGTAATGCTTGAAGTAGTTAGCAGCCCATTCTGCTGCTTTTTGAGGGTCTTGATTAGCAGCAAAGGCGTTACGCGGGTGATCGGTCACAATGTAACGATCTGAAAAATACGCGTAGTTACTGTGATTTTTAGTACTGGCTATGTTTCTCGCGCCATTGGTTTTAGCGGTCGCTTCGTTTGGGTAAGAGTCATGCCCTTTGTGCGCCGAAAAGGGGCTCCAAAAGCCACGACCAAAGCCAGCATTTAGATCATTGGTTAAGTAATCTAATTCGTCATTGGTGACCTGATTTTCCGAGTGAGTGGTGTGCAGGTTAAAGTACTTAGAGCGGTCTAATTGCGAGTGGCCGCCAATAAACTTCTGGGTATTTAAATCAATGGTAACGGTTGAGTCGGCAAAGCTAGTGGCACTAGCCAGCAGGGTTAAACCAGCTCCAATTAGCCTAGACGCATTGGAAAAGCGCATGTGTATCTCCATGTAGTTTTACTTAAAAAGCTCGGCATGGGTGTTTAAACAATGCGCTGTTGAATCGTTATGCTTTGTGGCACGCGTTAACGATAATTTGCAACTGGTCTAGTGACGCAATGGAACACTCATATCATCCTGATATTGCATACTTTTACCCATTTGATTGTTTGTTTTTAAAGGGCTTTTATAAACTCAATAAAGTGTGCGCAGAGATACTAAAGCAGTAATTATTGATATTTAAATTAAGAATTAAAAATATTAATAGTGTGTGAGCGCCATCACTGAAAATTGCGTGATTTAGGGCTGAGGCGTCGTGATTAAAAGACACTTGTAACACCCAAACGTTTTTGGCAGAATAGCCACAGGTGCTAAGGGGCGCCTGCCCGCCAAGAGGAACTCACCCTTTATCTAAAGCGTAAGCTTAGAAAGCCATCATTACGACACTGTATGTCATTCTGAATATTGTTTTGCGGGGAACAACAAAAGTATTTAGGAGCATAGAGATGTTATCTGCCGTTGAAGAACTTAAAATTCGCAGCAAAATTTTGCTTAAACAGCGCCATACTGCCGATTCCCCCTTAGCAAACTTTGTTAAAGAAAAGTCACCACAGTTAAAACACGCCTTGCTGTATTTAGCGCGAGAATCAGGTTTTAACGATTGGCAGCACGCCCAAAGCGTACTGTCGTGTCAGCAAAACCAAACCATGCAACAAGATAGTGGTAAGTTTTGGTATTCGCCAGCGTGTATGGCCTTGCTAAACCACTGGTGTGCTAGCTACCAAGAAGCCATGACCTTGCAAGCTAAGCAGGGTGGGGTAATTCTTCCCTACAAAAGCCAATATGTAGTGGCCAATGCCAGCTATATAGAAGCCCTAGGTTTAGAACCCAAGGATCCGCTTTGGCAAGCGCTGGAATATAATTGGTGCGAAGGCTCGCCAGCCCTGCGCCAAGAGTTAGCCTATAAGCGCTTATTGGCGATGCAAACCCAGCGTTATAAAGCTTGTTAATCCTCAAATAATAGAAGCCTTTGCCTGGTTAAAGGCTTACTATTGATTAACTTACTACGGGTGTTTATAAGAATGGCGAGCTGGGCTCGCCGCTTTATTTGAGGAAGACTCATGTCTAAAAAAATCTACTGCATCGCCATGTTTAAGCCTAAAGCGGGTAAACAAAACGAGCTATTTAAAGTACTACAAGCGCTAGAGCCAAATACCTTACGTGAAGATGGCTGTATTCAATACACCGTAACTCGCCAAATTGATAATCCTTTTGCACAAGGCACCGGTTACCCCATCGCATTTCAAGAGATTTGGGCCGATAAAGCAAGCTTTGAAGCGCACTGTCAACGCAAAGAAATTAGCGAGTTCTTTCAAACCCACTGTGTTGCAGAAACAGGCTTAGTAGAAGATTCAAATGTTTGCGTTTATAGCGACGAAGCAGAAGACTTCGACGCGCCAGTATTTGGCTAGTTTTAAGTAGGTAAGAGCGCTGACGGCGCTCTTATTTGTTGCTTGGCAATATAGCTCTGTTGCGCAAGGTTTGTTAAACCTAAACCACTTGTTTTAAAGGAGACGTAGCAAGATAATAAACGGCTAGATTTTTCATTTTTCTGCGTTTAAGTTAGAAAAGCAGTGTTTCTCAAAGAACGGTAACTCATCAGCTAGAAGAGCACCTATAAGCTAACTCGCTTTTGCTCCATTGCACGATAGAACAATGGCTCATTCATACATCACTAGTGCTCGTAAGTAGCTTTCGCTCAGGCCAAGTAAAGCGTATTAAAGGCCGAGGGGACAGACACTCTAAACTTCGAGCTCTTCCAATTGTGATGAAATCCAGTTTATAAATGCTGCTATCTTAGGCCTAGTTTGTTGCCCTTTCATACATATTAAATCGTATCCAAGGCCTGACGGCACTTCGGAAAGTAGCATTCGTAGCTCTCCATTATCTAAATATTCTTGCACTAGTGATTTTCGTGCAATGCCAATACCTAAGCCACTTCGTGCTGCAATCATAGCCATATCAGCGTGATTAATAAGAAACGTATTTTTCATTACATCTAGAGATAGAATTTCTTCGTTTTGTTGCCCTGCTGACCATACAGACCATTCTTTGCTTGATTGACTACCTTCTAATGATTCTGTGCAGTGGATAAAAGTAGCGTTGGAGAGTTGCATCGCTATGGGTTCATCGCTTTCAAAATGTTTAGCGAAATAATCAGGGCTGCAAACTGGTACCAACACTTC
>NZ_UNRE01000013.1 GCF_900537085.1 Agarivorans sp. Alg241-V36
TACTACTACGGGGTACTAAAGGTGAAGACGTACAACGTAGTCAAGTATTGGCAGCTCCAGGTTCAATTACTCCACACACCAAGTTCGAAGCTGAAGTATACGTACTAAGCAAAGACGAAGGTGGCCGTCACACGCCATTCTTCAAAGGCTACCGTCCACAGTTCTACTTCCGTACAACTGACGTAACAGGCGCAGTAGAGCTTCCTGAAGGCGTAGAAATGGTAATGCCAGGCGACAACTTGAAATTTGTTGTAGAGCTAATCTGCCCAATCGCGATGGACGAAGGTTTACGCTTCGCAATCCGTGAAGGTGGCCGTACAGTAGGTGCGGGTGTTGTAGCTAAAATCTTCGAATAAGAAGAATAGCACAGCAAGAAAAAAGGTCGCGTAAGCGGCCTTTTTTGTTTTTTAAGGTAAGATCTTTAAGTTTAGCTTTGCGGTTATAAATGTACCGATAACTTAATACTTGCCTAGTCGCGTTTTTTCGACATTGAAGGGTTACAATCTTGATACAAAGTGCCTATAATGTCGGGCTTCGTGCTATAGGGGTGTAGTTCCAATGGCAGAACGTCGGATTCCAAATCCGAATGTTGGGAGTTCGAATCTCTCCACCCCTGCCACTATCCCTATGTAAGGGATTTATGATTTTGTGGGATTATTTGTAGGTTGTTTGATGAGTACCAGTACTGAAAACCAAAGTGGGTCGTTAGATGGCCTAAAATGGGCATTAGCTGCTCTAATTTTAATTGCCGCTGTTGTAGGTAACTACCTATATACAGATATGTCGATTTTGGTTCGCGTAATCGGTGTAGTGATTGCCGTGATTGCCGCTTTAGGCATTGCCTCGCAAACCAATAAAGGTAAGCAAGCCTTCGAATTTGCTAAAGAGTCGCGTATGGAAGTGCGTAAGGTGATCTGGCCTACTCGTCAAGAAGCCATTCAAACTACCATGATTGTATTAGCTGCTACTGCATTCATGTCACTAATTTTGTGGGGCCTAGATGCGATATTGGTTCGCCTAGTTGCCTTTGTAACAGGGGTAGGTATCTAATGACTGAAGAGCGCAAATTGCGTTGGTACGTGGTTCAGGCTTTTTCTGGCTATGAAGCTCGCGTATCTAAATCATTAAAAGAGTACATTCAAATCCATTCTATGGAAGATTCTTTTGGTGAGATTCTAGTACCGACTGAAGAAGTAGTTGAAATGCGCGCCGGTCAAAAACGTAAGAGTGAGCGCAAGTTCTTCCCTGGTTACGTTTTGGTTCAAATGGATCTAAACGACGAAAGCTGGCACTTGGTTAAAAGTGTGCCGCGGGTACTAGGCTTTATTGGTGGAACGGCCGAGCGCCCAGCACCAATCTCAGATAAAGAAGCCAAAGCTATCTTGGATCGCTTGGATGAAACCAGTGATAAGCCAAGACCAAAAACTCTATTCGAACCAGGCGAAGTGGTTCGTGTTACCGATGGCCCATTCGCCGACTTCAACGGTACTATCGAAGAAGTGGATTACGAAAAAAGCCGCGTAAAAGTATCAGTATTGATTTTCGGACGAGCTACACCAGTAGAGCTAGAATTCGGACAAATCGAGAAAGGCTGATAAAAAATAAACAATCAGTTGTTTTTAGGGCAGGGGATCGACTATAATCCGCTGCCCTTTGTTCTATCGGGAAGCTAATCGCATGTGCGAAAGGCGTTTGAACCCAAAATAAGGTAAATTTAAAATGGCTAAAAAAGTCCAAGCTTATATTAAGCTTCAAGTTGCTGCGGGTGCCGCAAACCCGTCACCACCAGTTGGTCCTGCTCTAGGTCAACATGGTGTAAACATCATGGAATTCTGTAAAGCATTCAACGCGAAAACAGATTCAATTGAAAAAGGCGCGCCAGTACCAGTAGTAATTACTGTATATGCTGACCGTTCTTTCACTTTTGAAACCAAAACTCCACCTGCTTCTTACTTATTGAAGAAAGCGGCTGGCATCAAGTCTGGTTCTGGTGTTCCAAACAAAGATAAAGTTGGCAAAGTAACACGCGCTCAACTAGAAGAGATTGTTAATACTAAAGCAGTAGATATGACTGGTGCTGACGTAGACGCAATGGTACGTTCAATTGAAGGTTCTGCCCGTTCTATGGGCTTGGTTGTAGAGGGCTAATACGATGGCAAAACTTTCTAAGCGCATGCGTGCGATCAACGAAAAAGTTGATTCAACAAAAGAATACTCAGTAAACGAAGCTGTTGCTCTTCTTAAAGAACTAGCGTCAGCTAAGTTCCTAGAAAGCGTAGATGCAGCGGTTAACCTAGGCGTTGACCCACGTAAATCTGACCAAAACGTTCGTGGTGCAACTGTACTACCACACGGTACTGGTCGTAACGTTCGTGTTGCTGTATTTACTCAAGGTGCTAACGCCGAAGCCGCTACTGAAGCTGGTGCTGACGTAGTTGGTATGGACGATTTAGCTGCACAAGTTAAAGCCGGTGAGATGGACTTCGACGTAGTAATTGCTTCTCCAGATGCAATGCGCGTTGTTGGTCAACTAGGTCAAATCCTAGGTCCACGTGGTTTAATGCCAAACCCTAAAGTGGGTACAGTTACTCCTAACGTAGCTGATGCAGTTAAACTAGCTAAAGCGGGTCAGATTCGTTACCGCAACGACAAAAACGGTATTATCCATACTACTATTGGTAAAGCCGATTTTGATGCTGACAAGCTTAAAGAGAACCTTGAAGCATTGGTTGTTGCTCTTAAAAAAGCAAAACCTGCTCAATCTAAAGGTCAATTCATCAAGAAAGTTAGCCTATCAACCACTATGGGTGCTGGTCTAACTGTTGATGTAGCTACTTTAGATACTCAAGCTTAATCATTTACAAAGCGCAAAATTTATACTATCATTTTGCGCTTTGTATTTATGGGTCAGGGCTTATGCCCTCATCCAAGACCGTAGGTGCTAGTTTCTAGCTTAATCTCCTACGTAGATGGTGAGGAAACCCAAGAATAATTTTTTATTCTGGACAACCAAACCGTAAAGGCCTCTAAATCTAATGACTTAGAGGGAAGTAAACACCAGATTTATCTGGTATTGGAATCCAGGAGTAAAGCCAATGGCCTTAAGACTCGAAGACAAGAAGCAAATTGTTGCTGGCGTCAACGAAGCTGCCAAAGGTGCACTTTCTGCAGTAGTTGCTGATTCACGTGGCGTAACTGTAGATGCGATGACTTCACTTCGTGCTAAAGCACGTGAAGCTGGCGTATCTATGCAAGTGGTACGTAATACCCTTGCTCGCCGTGCAGTAGCTGGCACAGACCTAGAATGTCTTACAGATTCATTCTCTGGTCCTACTTTAATTGCCTTCTCTAACGAGCACCCAGGTGCTGCAGCGCGTCTATTTACAGACTTCGCTAAAGAGCAAGACAACTTTGAAGTACGTGCAGCAGCATTTGAAGGTGCATTAGCAGACGTAAACGTTCTTGCAAAACTACCAACTTACGACGAAGCAATTGCCAAGTTAATGGCAACTATGAAAGAAGCTTCTGCCGGCAAGCTGGTTCGCACTCTGGCCGCACTACGCGATCAAAAAGAGTCAGAAGCAGCATAATTTGCTTGTTGCTACATTATTTTATAAATTTAATTGAATTTAGGAATTTGAGTCATGTCTATCACTAAAGACCAAATTATCGAAGCTGTTGCTGAAATGTCAGTAATGGACGTTGTTGAACTAATCGAAGCTATGGAAGAGAAGTTCGGCGTATCTGCTGCTGCAGCTGTTGCTGTTGCTGGTGACGCTGGTGCTGCTGCTGAAGAGCAATCAGAATTCGACGTAATCTTAACTGCTCCAGGCGCTAACAAAGTTGCTGCTATTAAAGCGGTACGTGCGGCTACAGGTCTAGGCCTGAAAGAAGCTAAAGGTCTTGTTGATTCAGCTCCTGCTGCAATCAAAGAAGGCGTTGAGAAAGACGAAGCTGAAGCTCTTAAAGCTGCTCTTGAAGAAGCTGGTGCTTCTGTTGAGCTTAAGTAATCTACCTATAAGTAGATTGCAGCCTTTATAGGCTATGGCTGGTGGTTATTTAACCACCGGCCTTTTTGCGCTGTAGGACGCCGTCTTTTTTATCACCGTTTTAGGTGGTGCGCCTAGCAAAAAACTTAGAGAAGAAATTCTCTTCGACAATGACAAACGGTATGTAAGAACTGTCCCAGATTTTGCGGACAGAGTGGGTCACTTATCAGCGAGCTGAGGAACCATATGGTTTACTCTTATACAGAGAAAAAACGCATTCGTAAGGACTTTGGAAAACGTCCTCAAGTAGTGGACACGCCTTACCTGCTTTCAATACAGCTTGACTCTTTTGAGAAATTCATAGAGATCGATCCTGAAGGCGAGTATGGGCTGGAAGCTGCATTCCGCAGTGTATTCCCGATTGCCAGTTATTCAGGATATTCAGAGCTACAATATGTTAGCTATCGTCTTGGCGAGCCGGTTTTTGACGTTAAAGAATGTCAAATTCGTGGAGTCACCTACTCTGCTCCCTTGCGCGTTAAATTGCGTTTAGTGTTGTTTGATCGTGAAGCTCCGGCTGGCACGGTTAAAGACATCAAAGAGCAAGAAGTATACATGGGTGAAATCCCATTGATGACAGGTAACGGTACCTTTGTAATTAACGGTACCGAGCGTGTTATCGTATCTCAGTTACACCGTAGTCCTGGTGTATTCTACGATCACGACCGTGGTAAAACACACTCATCAGGTAAAGTGTTATATAACGCTCGCGTTATTCCTTACCGTGGTTCATGGTTAGACTTCGAATTCGATCCTAAGGACAACTTGTTTGTTCGTATCGACCGTCGTCGTAAACTTCCAGCATCTATTATCCTGCGCGCGTTAGAAATGACTACGCAAGAGATTCTAGAGACCTTCTTCGATACCACCGCTTTTGAGTTAAAAGACGGCAAGGTAATGATGGAGTTGGTTCCTGCGCGTTTGCGCGGTGATACTGTTTCTTTCGACGTTATGCTAAACGGCGAAGTATTAATTGAAACAGGCCGTCGTGTAACTGCCCGCCACATTCGTCAATTGGAAAAATCAGGCGTCGAGCAAATCGAAGTGCCGGTTGAGTACCTAGCGGATAAAGTTTTGGCTGAAGAGTATATTGATGAAACTACTGGTGAAGTTGTTGCTGAAGCTAACAGTGAATTAACCCTAGAGTTAATTGCTGCATTGTCTGAAGCGGGCCACAAGGTTCTAAAAACCATTTACACAAATGATTTAGACCACGGTTCATTTATTTCAGATACTTTACGTGTAGATTCTTCAACTAATCGCCTTGAAGCGCTAGTTGAAATTTACCGTATGATGCGCCCTGGCGAGCCACCAACAAAAGACGCAGCCGAAGCCTTGTTTGAGAACTTATTCTTTAACGGCGACCGCTACGACTTATCAACGGTTGGCCGCATGAAGTTCAACAGCCGCGTAGGCCGTGAAGACGGTTCGGTAGCTGGTGTGCTTGATAAGCAAGACATCGTTAAAGTTATGCAAACGCTAATCGAAATTCGTAACGGCCGTGGTGAGGTTGATGATATCGACCACCTAGGTAACCGTCGTATTCGTAGCGTAGGCGAAATGGCTGAAAACCAATTCCGCGTTGGTTTAGTGCGTGTAGAACGTGCTGTTAAAGAGCGTTTAAGCTTAGGTGACCTTGATGCATTGATGCCACAAGACTTAATTAACGCTAAGCCGATTTCGGCAGCAGTTAAAGAGTTCTTTGGTTCAAGCCAATTGTCTCAGTTCATGGACCAAAACAACCCGCTTTCTGAAGTAACACACAAGCGTCGTGTTTCTGCATTAGGCCCTGGTGGTTTGACTCGTGAACGTGCCGGCTTTGAAGTGCGAGATGTACACCCAACGCACTACGGTCGTTTATGTCCGATTGAAACTCCGGAAGGTCCAAACATTGGTTTGATTAACTCATTAGCGGTTTACTCTCGCACCAATGAGTTTGGTTTCCTAGAAACCCCTTACCGTAAAGTAATTGAAGGCCAAATCACTGACGAAGTAGATTACTTATCAGCGATAGATGAAGGCACTTACGTGATCGCTCAGGCGAATGCTGAAGCCGATGCCAACGGTAAGTTACTTGAGACTGATTTAGTACCTTGTCGCCATAAGGGCGAGTCAACTTACATGCCTACTGAACAAATTCAGTACATGGACGTAAGTCCACAACAGATTATTTCTGTTGCTGCATCGTTGATTCCGTTCCTAGAACACGATGATGCAAACCGTGCATTGATGGGTTCTAACATGCAACGTCAAGCAGTACCAACACTACGCGCTGATAAGCCATTAGTAGGTACTGGTATTGAACGTGCTGTAGCCGTTGACTCTGGTGTAACTGTTGTATCTAAACGTGGCGGTACGGTTGACTACGCAGATGCTAGCCGCATCGTAGTTAAAGTAAATGAAGAAGAGATGCTTCCTGGTGAAGCGGGTATCGACATTTACACCCTAACTAAGTACACCCGTTCTAACCAAAACACCTGTATCAACCAACGCCCGGTAGTTAAATCTGGCGAGCGTGTTGCAAAAGGCGACGTACTAGCAGATGGTCCTTCAACTGACTTAGGTGAGTTGGCATTGGGTCAAAACATGCGCGTAGCGTTTATGCCTTGGAATGGTTACAACTTTGAGGATTCAATCGGTATTTCTGAGAACGTAGTAAAAGAAGATCGCTTTACTACTATTCACATTCAAGAGTTAAGCTGTATCGCTCGTGATACTAAGCTTGGTAGTGAAGAAATCTCAGCCGATATTCCAAATGTTGGTGAATCAGCACTAAGCAAACTTGATGAATCAGGCATTGTTTACGTAGGTGCTGAAGTTAAGCCAGGTGACATCTTAGTTGGTAAAGTTACTCCTAAAGGTGAAACACAATTAACCCCTGAAGAGAAGCTATTGCGAGCTATCTTCGGTGAAAAAGCGTCTGATGTTAAAGATACATCACTACGTGTACCTAACTCTGTATTCGGTACCGTAATCGACGTTCAAGTCTTTACTCGCGATGGCGTAGAAAAAGACAAGCGTGCTCAAGAAATTGAGTCTATGCAGCTTAAAGAAGCGAAGAAAGATTTAACCGAAGAATTCAAGATTCTTGAAGAAGGTATCTTTGCTCGTGCTAAATCTGTATTGATTGCAGCGGGTAAGTCAGAAGCTGACTTAGATCGCCAGCAACCTGCAGAATGGCTAGAAGCCGCATTAAGCGATGAAGACGCGCAAACGCAGCTAGAGCAAATTGCTGCGCAATACGACGAAATTAAAGCTGAATTCGACAAGCAGTTCGACATTAAGCGCCGTAAGATCACCCAAGGTGATGACTTGGCGCCTGGCGTACTGAAGATTGTTAAAGTTTACTTAGCAGTTAAACGTCGCATTCAACCTGGTGACAAGATGGCCGGTCGTCACGGTAACAAAGGTGTAATTTCTACCATTGTTCCTCGTGAAGATATGCCTTATGACGAAACTGGTCGCCCAGTAGACATCTGCTTGAACCCACTAGGTGTACCGTCGCGGATGAACATCGGTCAGATCCTAGAAACCCACTTAGGCTTAGCGGCTAAAGGTGTAGGTGAGAAAATTGATGAAATGCTGAAAGTTCAGCGTGAAATCGAAATGGATAAACTGCGTGATTTCATCCAGAAAGTGTACAACGTAGGTGATGACGCGCTTAAAGTTGACGTTGCTAGCTTCACTGATGAAGAAGTAATGACACTGGCGAAAAACCTACGTGGTGGTGTGCCAATGGCAACACCGGCATTTGATGGTGCTAAAGAAGCTGAAATTAAAGAGCTATTACGTTTAGCCGACTTACCTGATTCAGGTCAAATCGTGTTACGTGACGGCCGTACCGGTCAAGAATTTGAGCGCCCTGTAACTGTTGGTTACATGTACATGTTGAAACTTAACCACTTGGTTGATGACAAGATGCACGCTCGTTCTACTGGTTCTTACAGCTTGGTTACTCAGCAGCCTCTAGGTGGTAAAGCACAGTTTGGTGGTCAGCGCTTCGGTGAGATGGAAGTATGGGCACTAGAAGCATATGGTGCCGCTTACACCCTACAGGAAATGCTAACGGTTAAATCTGATGACGTTAACGGTCGTACTAAAATGTACAAGAACATCGTTGACGGTAACCACCAGATGGAGCCAGGCATGCCTGAGTCGTTCAACGTGTTGCTCAAAGAGATCCGCTCTCTTGGTATCAACATTGAGTTGGATGAGCTGTAAGCACAGGACTTCACCTGAATTAAAAGCAAGGCGGGCGTTTCATTAGAAACGCCCCAGGTTTAACTCCAACCTGGAGAGAAACGTGAAAGATTTACTTAAGTTTCTTAAGCAACAAAGCAAGACCGAAGAGTTTGAAGGCATTAAAATTGGCCTAGCTTCACCAGACCAGATCCGCAGTTGGTCGTTTGGTGAGGTGAAGAAACCAGAGACGATTAACTATCGTACCTTTAAGCCTGAGCGTGACGGTTTATTCTGTGCCCGTATTTTCGGCCCAGTTAAAGATTACGAATGTTTGTGTGGTAAATACAAGCGTTTGAAACACCGTGGTGTTATCTGTGAGAAGTGTGGCGTAGAAGTTACGCAGTCTAAAGTTCGTCGTGACCGTATGGGCCACATTGAACTAGCTTCTCCTGTAGCTCACATCTGGTTCTTAAAATCACTACCATCGCGTATTGGTTTATTACTAGATATGACGTTACGTGATATTGAGCGTGTACTTTACTTCGAATCATTTGTAGTGACTGAACCTGGCATGACCAGCTTAGAGCGCGGTCAAATGCTTACCGAAGAAACCTACCTTGATTCACTTGAAGAGTACGGTGATGAGTTTGAAGCTAAAATGGGTGCAGAGGCTGTATTAGCTTTATTGCGTCATTTAGAGCTTGACCAAGAAATCGAAGTAATGCGCGAAGAGTTACAAACAACTAACTCTGAAACTAAGCGTAAGAAGACCACTAAGCGTCTTAAGCTTATGGAAGCGTTTCGCGATTCAGGTAATAAACCTGAGTGGATGATTATGACCGTATTGCCGGTTCTTCCACCAGATTTGCGTCCACTAGTACCACTAGATGGCGGCCGTTTTGCTACTTCTGATTTGAACGATTTATACCGTCGTGTAATCAACCGTAACAACCGTTTGAAGCGTCTACTAGACCTAGCTGCTCCAGACATCATTGTGCGTAACGAAAAACGTATGCTGCAAGAAGCAGTAGATGCCTTGTTAGACAATGGTCGTCGTGGTCGTGCAATTACCGGTTCTAACAAACGTCCGCTTAAATCTTTGGCCGATATGATCAAAGGTAAGCAAGGTCGTTTCCGTCAGAACTTGCTAGGTAAGCGTGTAGATTACTCAGGTCGTTCGGTAATTACCGTTGGTCCTACACTGCGTCTACACCAGTGTGGTCTACCTAAGAAAATGGCACTTGAGCTGTTCAAACCATTCATCTACGGCAAGTTAGAGCTTCGTGGTCTTGCTACTACGATTAAAGCTGCTAAGAAGATGGTTGAGCGTGAAGGCGGCGAAGTTTGGGATATTCTTGAAGAAGTTATCCGTGAACACCCAGTATTGCTTAACCGTGCACCAACCTTGCACCGTTTGGGTATTCAAGCCTTTGAGCCTGTGCTAATTGAAGGTAAAGCAATTCAATTACACCCGCTAGTGTGTGCGGCTTATAACGCCGACTTCGATGGGGACCAAATGGCGGTACACGTACCGTTGACCCTAGAAGCACAGTTAGAAGCACGTTCGTTGATGATGTCGACTAACAACGTACTTTCACCAGCTAACGGTGAGCCTATTATCGTTCCTTCGCAAGACGTTGTATTGGGTCTGTACTACATGACTCGTGAACGTGTTAACGCAGAAGGCGAAGGTATGTACCTTTCTGGCCCTAAAGAGGCAGAAAAGTTATACCGTGCTAAGCAAGCCAGTATTCACGCACGTGTAAACGTACGTATCACTGAGGTTGTAGTAGCAGAAGACGGCTCTAGAATCGAAAAAACTGAAATTAAGCAAACTACCATTGGTCGAGCCATTTTATGGTTAATCGTACCTAAAGGTTTGCCGTTTGATTTAGTTAACCAGTCAATGGGTAAGAAGCAAATCTCAGGATTGCTAAACACCTGTTACCGTAAACTAGGTCTTAAGCACTCAGTTATTTTTGCTGACCAATTAATGTACACCGGTTTCCATTATGCAACCTTGTCTGGTGCCTCTGTAGGTATTAACGACATGGTAATTCCTGATGCTAAGAAAGACATCGTGGAAGAAGCCAGTGACGAAGTAAGCGAAATTCAAGAGCAGTTCCTAGCTGGTTTGGTAACAGCAGGCGAGCGTTACAACAAAGTAATCGATATTTGGGCTTCGGCTAACGAAAAAGTATCGAAAGCGATGATGGACAACTTGTCTACCGAAACTGTTATCAACAAAGATGGCGAAGAAGAGAATCAAGACTCATTCAACAGTATCTTTATGATGGCCGATTCCGGCGCACGTGGTAGTGCTGCTCAGATTCGTCAGCTAGCTGGTATGCGTGGCTTGATGGCTAAACCGGATGGTTCGATTATCGAAACACCGATTGTGGCTAACTTCCGTGAAGGTTTGAACGTACTTCAGTACTTCATCTCAACTCACGGTGCGCGTAAAGGTTTGGCCGATACCGCATTGAAGACCGCTAACTCGGGTTACTTAACACGTCGTCTAGTAGACGTAGCTCAGGATTTGGTTGTTACCGAAACTGACTGTGGTACTCAAGAAGGCATTATCATGACTCCTCACATTGAGGGTGGTGACGTTGTTGAACCATTGCGTGAGCGTGTTCTTGGTCGTGTTCTAGTGGGCGATGTTATTAAGCCTGGTACTGAGAACGAAGTACTGCTTAAAGACAAGACTCTACTTGACGAAAAACTGTGTGACCTTCTTGAAGAAAACTCAGTGGATACCGTTAAGGTACGCTCAGTAATTAGCTGTGCTAATGACTTTGGTGTATGTGCCCTTTGTTATGGTCGTGACCTTGCTCGAGGCCACTTGGTTGGTCGCGGCGAAGCGGTTGGTGTTGTTGCAGCACAATCGATTGGTGAGCCGGGTACTCAGCTTACCATGCGTACTTTCCACATTGGTGGTGCGGCATCGCGTGCGGCAGCAGAGAACAGCATTCAAGTTAAGAACGCAGGTACTATTAAGCTACACAACGCTAAAGTAGTAACTAACAGCGAAGGCAAGTTAGTTGTAACCTCTCGTTCTACTGAATTGACCATCATTGACGAAATGGGTCAAACCAAAGAAAGCCACAAACTACAATACGGTGCAGTACTTGAAGTAGTAGACGGTGGTGCGGTTACCTCTGGCGACACAGTTGCTAACTGGGACCCACATACACACCCAATTATTACTGAAGTACCGGGTCGCGTTAAGTTCATCGACATGGTTGAAGGCGTAACTGTTAGCCGTCAAACTGATGAATTAACTGGTCTTTCTAGCATTAACGTTATGGACCCTAACGAGCGCCCTGGCGCTGGTAAAGAAATGCGTCCAATGGTTAAATTGGTAGATGGTTCTGGTAACGACGTTCTTATTGCTGGTACCGATATTCCAGCTCAGTACTTCTTGTCTGCAAAAGCGATTGTAAACTTAGAAGATAATGCTGAAGTAGGCGTTGGTGATGCAATTGCTCGTATCCCACAAGAATCAAGCGGTACTAAAGATATTACCGGTGGTCTACCTCGCGTAGCCGACTTGTTCGAAGCTCGTCAGCCTAAAGAGCCAGCTATTTTGGCAGAAATTACCGGTACTATTAGTTACGGTAAAGAAACCAAAGGTAAGCGCCGCTTGGTGATTACTCCAGCTGAAGGTGACGCTTACGAAGAAATGATTCCTAAGTGGCGTAACCTAAACGTGTTTGAAGGTGAGAAAGTAGCTAAAGGTGAAGTAATTGCCGATGGCCCAGAATCACCACATGACATTTTGCGCTTGCGTGGCATTAGCCCTGTAGCTAACTACATCGTAAACGAAGTACAAGACGTATACCGTTTACAAGGTGTGAAGATTAACGATAAGCACATCGAAACTATCGTGCGTCAAATGCTTCGTAAGTGTTTGATTCTAGATGCTGGTGATTCTAGCTTCTTGCTAGGTGAGCAAGCTGAAGTTGCCCGAGTGAATATTGAGAATCGTCAATTAGAAGCTGAAGGCAAACGCCCTGCGCTATACCGTCGTGAGTTATTAGGTATTACTAAGGCATCGCTATCAACAGAATCGTTTATTTCTGCGGCATCGTTCCAAGAAACTACTCGCGTGCTTACTGAAGCAGCTGTGGGTGGTAAACAGGACGAACTACGCGGTCTTAAAGAGAACGTTATTGTTGGTCGCTTGATTCCTGCAGGTACTGGTTATTCTTACCATGAGAATCGTCGCAATCAGTCTGAAGCTCCAGCACCAATTACTGCAGATGAAGCCGCTGATAACTTAGCTGCGTTACTAAATGCAGCACCTGGTGGCGAAGCAGAGTAATTACTTACTCTCGTTAGTTAAAAAGGCAGCCATTGGCTGCCTTTTTTAATGCCTGAGATTAACTATCTCACCGCAAAATATTTGACAAGTGTTGGCGTTCGTCACAGACTCCGTTTTTAAAAACAATAAAACGCAGAGCATTTTATGAGCAAACAAATCGTATCAACCGAAGCAGCCCCAGCCGCTATTGGCCCATATTCTCAAGCGACCAAAATTGATGAGCTAGTATTCACTTCCGGGCAAATCCCACTAGATCCTGAGTCAATGGAAATTGTATCCGGTGGTATAAGCGAGCAAACCAAACAAGTAATGGAAAACCTTATGGCTGTATTAGCCGCTGCAGGTGCAGACTCGTCGACAGTATTTAAAACTACCTGCTTTTTGAGTGATATGGCCAACTTTGTTGCCTTTAACGAAGTATACGCCAGCTACTTCCCAGAGAGCGCTCCGGCGCGCTCGTGCGTAGAAGTGGCACGTTTACCCAAAGATGTATTAGTAGAAGTAGAAGCTATCGCCCATATTAAATAGTTTATGAGCCTTACTTATACCTTAGTGGTTACTAGCCCGTTATACGGCAAGCAGGGTAGCGCCTCTGCGCTTAACTTCGCCCAAGCACTGCTAAATGCCGGCCACCAACTTAAAACGGTGTTTTTCTATTTGGATGGGGTTAGCAACGGCTTATCAACCTCCTTGCCGGCAAGTGATGAGCTTAATATTCATCAGCAGTGGCTTGATTTAAAAGCAGCGTCGACTTGTTCTTTATTGGTATGCAGCGCTGCTGCCTATCGCAGAGGGGTAATTGGCGAAGACGAAGCCGCTGCCAATCAATTACTGGCTAACATGGATAGTCAGTTTGAAATGTCCGGCTTAGCCGAAATGGCCACTGCTATGCTAACTAGCGATAGAGTGGTGCACTTATGAGTAAACCATTGGTTTTCATATTTAGTAGCGCCCCTCATGGCAGCTCTGCTGCTCGCGAGTCACTAGATGCTGCTTTGGCTGCTTCAGCGGTGTCGGAAGATATCGTGGTGTTTTTTGAAGGCGATGGAGTTTATCAACTAGTCTGTGGCCAAAACCCTAATGAGATTAAGCAGCGAGATGCATTACCTACTTATGGTCTGTTAGATCTTTATGACGTGGAAGAGATCTACGTTGATCAGCAATCCTTGCATGAACGAGGCCTTTCTTTAGAACAACTTGCTATTAGCGTTAGAGTTAAACAAGCAAAACAGTTCTATTTAGAAAGCTGTCACGCTCATGCAATATTGAGGTTTTAGCATGCTACATATTATGCGACATCCTTATGCAAGTGATAGTTATGAACGCTGCATTAGCCAGCTAGAAAACGATGGCCACCTAGTGCTCATCGAAGATGCTGTATATGCTTGGCAGCGTGATGACAGGCGTTTACAGGAGCTAGCTCAATCTGGCAGAGTCTCAGTGTTACGCGCTGATGTGAATGCTAGAGGTATCGAGGTTTGCGATAGCGTGCTAATAGATTACCAAGGTTTAGTAAAACTTACCGAGCAATATACGCCTTCATTAACTTGGTAGCCTAGCTCCCAATCATCAAAAATATCAAACTTGTGATCATTGCAAGCCTTGACTCTTCAGCTACAAGCGCATAAAATTTCGCCTCCCCAAAATTGGGGTAGATTTTTTCACATGTTTAAATGTAATTTCAGGAGCTATTTCGAATGGCAACGATTAACCAGTTGGTTCGCAAGCCACGTGCAAGTAAGGTTGCTAAAAGCAACGTACCAGCACTAGCTGCGTGTCCACAACGTCGTGGTGTATGTACTCGTGTATATACCACCACACCAAAGAAACCAAACTCAGCACTACGTAAAGTAGCTCGTGTTCGTTTAACTAACGGATTCGAAGTAACTTCTTACATCGGTGGTGAAGGTCACAACCTACAAGAGCACAGCGTAATTCTTATTCGCGGTGGTCGTGTTAAAGATTTACCAGGTGTGCGTTATCACACCGTACGCGGCGCGTTAGACTGTGCTGGCGTAAGTGATCGTCGTCAAGGACGTTCAAAGTACGGCGCTAAACGTCCTAAGTCATAACGGCTCTCCGTTAAGTAAGGCCAAACATTTAGTTATAGCGAAATTTTTTTTAAAATTCGTTTTGGGGAAACCTGAAGCAAACCGGAGATATTAAAATGCCAAGACGTCGAGTGATCGGTCAACGCAAAATCTTGCCAGATCCTAAGTTCGGATCAGAACTACTGGCTAAGTTCATCAACGTAGTAATGGTTGATGGTAAAAAATCAATTTCAGAAAAAATTGTATACGGTGCATTAGACGCTGCTGCTGAGAAATCAGGCAAGTCTCACCAAGAAGTTTTTGAAATTGCTCTTGAAAACGTGCGCCCATCGGTAGAGGTTAAATCTCGCCGTGTAGGTGGTTCTACTTACCAAGTACCTGTTGAAGTACGTCCAGTACGTCGCAACACTCTAGGTATGCGTTGGATGGTAGATGCAGCACGTAAACGTGGTGAAAAATCTATGGCTTTACGTCTAGCGGGTGAAATCCTAGACGCAGCCGAAAACAAAGGTTCTGCGGTTAAGAAACGTGAAGACGTTCACCGTATGGCCGACGCAAACAAAGCGTTTGCACATTACCGCTGGTAATTGGTTGCGCAGCTGCTTAGCAGCTGCGCTACTTTCTATGTGAGACTAAGGAAGTTTCCTTAGCAAGAGGATAACAATGGCTCGTACAACTCCAATTGAGCGCTACCGTAACATTGGTATTGTTGCTCATGTTGACGCTGGCAAAACAACAACTACAGAACGTGTCCTTTTCTACACCGGTCTATCTCACAAAATTGGTGAGGTGCATGATGGCGCAGCCACCATGGACTGGATGGAGCAAGAGCAAGAACGCGGTATTACCATCACCTCTGCGGCTACTACCACCTTTTGGCGTGGTATGAACGCCCAGTACGACGAACACCGTATTAATATCATCGATACCCCTGGACACGTTGACTTCACTATTGAAGTTGAACGTTCATTGCGCGTATTAGATGGAGCAGTTGTTGTATTTTGTGGTTCATCTGGTGTTGAACCTCAATCAGAAACAGTGTGGCGCCAAGCTGATAAATATTCTGTTCCACGAATGGTATTCGTGAACAAAATGGATAGAGCTGGTGCAGACTTTGAACGAGTAATTGATCAAATCCGTGATCGCTTAGGTGCTAACTGTGTACCTATTCAGTTGAACATAGGCGCTGAGGACGAATTTGTTGGTGTTATTGACCTGATTAAAATGAAGGCCATTAACTGGAACGAAGCCGACCAAGGTACCACCTTCAGCTACGAAGATATTCCGGCTCATCTTGTAGAACGTGCAGAAGCCTTACACGAAGAACTCGTGGAAGCAGCGGCAGAAGCTACCGATGAGTTAATGGATAAGTATCTTGAAGAAGGCGAGTTAACTGAAACCGAAATCAAGTTTGGTTTGCGTAAGCGCACGCTAAATAATGAGATCGTGCTAGCGACTTGTGGTAGCGCATTTAAAAACAAAGGTGTTCAGGCAGTGCTTGATGCCGTTGTTGAATATTTGCCTGCTCCAAACCACGTTGAAGCAATTAAAGGAACAGACGAAAAGGACAATGAAGTTGCTTGTCCGGCAGAAGACGACGCGCCGTTTGCGGCATTAGCGTTTAAAATTGCCACCGACCCTTTTGTGGGGACGCTAACCTTTATGCGTGTTTATTCGGGGACGGTAGAAACCGGCACTGCGGTGTATAACTCGGTTAAACAAAAACGTGAACGTCTAGGTCGTATGGTGCAAATGCATTCAAACGATCGTAAAGAGATCAAAGAAGTTCGTGCTGGCGATATCGCCGCGGCTATTGGTCTTAAAGACGTAACCACGGGTGACACTTTATGTGATATGAACCGTAAAGTGATTCTTGAACGTATGGAATTCCCTGAACCGGTAATTCAAATTGCCGTAGAGCCTCGTACTAAAGCTGACCAAGAAAAAATGGGTGTAGCCTTAGGCAAATTGGCCGCAGAGGATCCGTCGTTCCGCGTAGAAACTAACGAAGAATCTGGACAAACCCTTATCTCTGGTATGGGTGAGTTACACTTAGATATCATCGTAGATCGCATGAAACGCGAATTTAGCGTGGATTGTAATGTAGGTAAACCTCAAGTTGCTTATCGCGAAGCAATTCGCAAGCAAGTTGAAGTAGAAGGAAAGTTCGTTCGTCAATCAGGTGGTCGTGGTCAATACGGTCACGTTTGGTTACGTATGGAACCTCTAGAGCCAGGTGCTGGTTACGAATTTGTCAACGAAATCGTTGGTGGTGCTGTTCCTAAAGAATACATCCCAGCTGTTGATAAAGGCTGTAAAGAGCAGATGGATCAGGGTGTATTGGCAGGTTATCCGCTACTTGATGTTAAAGTTACTTTATTCGATGGTTCATTCCACGATGTTGACTCTAACGAAATGGCGTTTAAAATTGCCGGTGCAATGGGCTTTAAGAAAGGTGCATTGGACGCTGATCCAGTATTGCTCGAGCCGATGATGAAAGTAGAAGTTACAACCCCTGAAGATTGGATGGGTGATGTAGTGGGTGACTTGAATCGTCGTCGTGGCATAATTGAAGGCATGGACGATGGGGCTGCGGGCTTAAAGATTGTTAAGTCTAAAGTGCCGCTGTCTGCAATGTTCGGCTATGCTACAGATCTACGTTCGGCAACTCAGGGGCGAGCCTCTTACTCTATGGAATTCCTAGAGTACAACGAAGCGCCGAAAAATGTTGCTGATGCTATTGTTGACGCAAAGTAAACTAATTCAACTATGATTGGTCTGTCTCGGGTGAGGCAGATTGGAATGGAAAAGAAGGTACATATCGTGTCTAAAGAAAAATTTGAACGTTCAAAACCGCACGTAAACGTTGGTACAATTGGCCACGTTGACCACGGTAAAACAACTCTAACAGCGGCTATCACAAACGTACTTGCAAAAGTATACGGTGGTGAAGCTAAAGATTTCGCAGCAATCGATAACGCTCCAGAAGAGCGCGAGCGCGGTATCACAATTTCTACTTCACACGTAGAGTACGACACTCCAACTCGTCACTACGCACACGTAGATTGTCCTGGACACGCTGATTACGTTAAAAACATGATCACTGGTGCTGCTCAAATGGACGGCGCTATCTTAGTAGTAGCTTCAACTGACGGCCCAATGCCTCAGACTCGTGAGCACATCCTACTTTCTCGTCAGGTTGGTGTACCTTACATCATCGTATTCATGAACAAATGTGACATGGTAGACGACGAAGAGCTTCTAGAATTAGTAGAAATGGAAGTACGTGAACTTCTATCAGAATACGAATTCCCAGGTGATGACCTTCCAGTAATTCAAGGTTCAGCACTTAAAGCGCTAGAAGGCGAAGAAGAGTGGGAAGCTAAGATTGTAGAGCTTGCAGAAGCACTAGATTCTTACATTCCAGAGCCAGAGCGTGACATCGACAAGCCATTCCTACTACCAATTGAAGACGTATTCTCAATTTCAGGTCGTGGTACAGTAGTAACAGGTCGTGTAGAGCGCGGTATCATCAAGGTTTCAGAAGAAATTGAAATCGTAGGTGTTAAAGAGACTACTAAGACAACCTGTACAGGTGTTGAAATGTTCCGCAAGCTTCTAGACGAAGGTCGTGCTGGTGAGAACTGTGGTGTACTACTACGTGGTACTAAGCGTGAAGACGTACAACGTGGTCAAGTATTGGCAGCTCCAGGTTCAATTACTCCACACACCAAGTTCGAAGCTGAAGTATACGTACTAAGCAAAGACGAAGGTGGCCGTCACACGCCATTCTTCAAAGGCTACCGTCCACAGTTCTACTTCCGTACAACTGACGTAACAGGCGCAGTAGAGCTTCCTGAAGGCGTAGAAATGGTAATGCCAGGCGACAACTTGAAATTTGTTGTAGAGCTAATCTGCCCAATCGCGATGGACGAAGGTTTACGCTTCGCAATCCGTGAAGGTGGCCGTACAGTAGGTGCGGGTGTTGTAGCTAAAATCTTCGAATAAGAAGAATAGCACAGCAAGAAAAAAGGTCGCGTAAGCGGCCTTTTTTGTTTCTTTTGTACCGTCCTAAATAAGGTTGACACATATCAGGACGGTCAAAGCTGTTTCGGTACTTTAGTTAGAAATGACTCAAACCACAAAGTAACTATCTGGTTTACAACTAAATTTGTATGCTTCTATTCGCTTTTCGAGAATAAGCTTTATACGTCGTGTTGCATTGGTGGGATCGGAACTATTGGATAAGGCTTGAAGGAAGATATAGTAGAAAAAAAAGGCTAACCAGTTTAGTTAGCCTTTCTCAAGTTTATCGCGACTAATTAGCCTGCGTCAGTCACTGTTATTGTTCTGGAAGTTATTAATCCGTTAGGTGATTCAGTTGAAATCGTTAGTAAGCCTACAGATTTTCCATTTGGTGAGCTTTCTGGTTCGACAACTATTTGGTACATACTGCATAAACCCACTCCATCGGGAATAACAAATGCTGCGGCATCTCCTAGTTCCCCATTTGTGGTTCCAATGGATACTGTTGTTCCAGCGGGCATTTGATTACCGTTTAAGTCTTGCACGGTTAACGTAAGACTAACAGGCCCAGATGTCACGTCAATGTTTGTCACGGCACTGGTGTTGGATGAATCACTAAGTAGGATATTTGCAGCAGAGGTTGCCATTATCATTACGAGTGAATCTCGTGTTTCGACTAGGTCTCTAGTACATATCCCAGCAGCGTCATTTTCAACTGTACAAAGTAACCCATTGTATAATTCAGCTATGTTAGCAGACGGGGTATTAGAATTTTTTACTCCGGTTGTTAAATCAAACTCGAGGTTAGAGTTATAGTCACGAAACTCTTCACCTTTATTTGCATTGTTTTCAATAAGTATGCCGTTAGTATCTCGAATTCCATTCTCATTGCTATCAACCCAAGCTTCACCCAAGGCTGAGTAAGTTTCTCCACTATCAAAGATATGATTACCATTGGCATCATAGAAAGACTCCTGTCCCACGGTTACACCTAAAACTGTCAACCTACCCGCGCCAAATGCGGGAATGATTCCAGGGGCGGTACAAGCGCCTTGAGGGAGCTGGTTTGTGTGACCTTGTGGTCTAGAATTCTGGCTAGTCCATTGAACTGAGCATTGAGAGTTAGTCGTTTGTCCTGTAGTAAAGCAGCTTCCTGCTACTTGCCCACCGTCTGTTTCGAAATAAACGGCAGTACCATCTGGCACAGGGTTGCTATTCTCATCACTGATACGCATTGTCACATTCACCGCAACACCATCGACATTCCAAGCCTCTACAGCAAGAGTTTCAGCAGATAAAGACAAACCTTGCTGGCTAGGTACACCTGTATGAATGGCCAATGAGTTAGATACAGTAGATACGGTAATGTTCTCTTCATCAATAAAGCTTGCCGATACTAAAGCTACGCCTGGCATGTTTCCGCTAGTTACGCGTGTTACTACCAAGCCTTCAGCGTTGGATTCTGCAGATTCAGGGCTAAAGGTTAAACCGTGTAAATCAGAGTCACTACTAAAATCTACAGTTTGCCCAGATTTAGCTTGTCCGACCTTATCTAGAACTTTAAAGGTTAAAGTTGCAATTTTGTCGCCAACAGATTCAGCTAGGTATATCGTTGTTGGTGCGGCACTAACAAAAGCGATGCTGCTCGCAGTTGTCGTAGCAATATCTATGTCCAACTGCTCTGTATTTAGAACTGATAGCGATGGTGTTGCGGTTACAGTATCTGTACCACTACACCCTTTAGGTTCATAAATTGCCGTGGCGATACCATTAATAGTGGTTACGGTTTCAGATATCGAAGCTAAATTATTCTCAGCACAACTTGAGGTGAAAGCTACACTGACAGGTGTAGTGTAAAGCTCATTATCAGCATTGGTAATTCTAACCGTAAAGGTTGCTGTGGCATCTACAGCAAGCTCTTCGCCGGTGGGCAAGCTTGAAGACATGCTCATGACTAAGTCGGTGGCACCAACACTATAATTAGCCTTTCCTTCCGCGCCGTAGTTTGCATCGGTAGCAGTAATAGTACCTGCTGCTGCAGAGTCTACTTTTGCAAATAAAGTGGCAATTGCATAGCCGTTGGCATCTGTTAGAACTTGTGGTGAGCTAGGGGTTGCCTGCTCGCTCACAAGGTTTACGATTTCATTTGCGGCAGCTGCCCCTTCTGGGTCTAACAAGCGCATCACAACTGTGGCTGGGGAATCTAACGAAATAGAGTTCGTAGAGTTACACAGAGTTGGGATTTGGTTTTCTGGAACATTTTTACAGTCGTATAATGAAACTGTAAGCACAGCCTCACAATCGCAGGGCTCTTCACTGCCATCATTTCCGGAGCTTCCACCATTTGCAAGGTCGACACCTCCGTCGCCTCCACATGCGAATAACATTGTACTCATTAATATCAGTAAGCAGTGTTTTAACCACACCATTATTTATTCCTCCTTGACCGCTACAACCTTGTACGCGGGTTTCCTGATAATTTACTTATATATCATATATAAGCGGTAAGTTGCATTACTGTTCGTCTTATTGGGAGCCTAATTGCAAAGTTTTTTTAAAGCAGCTACTTACAATTTGTTATTGAGTCATACATAGCACTTCCAAGAGCTTCCAGTTAACATGAAAAATCAACGGGGAGTTGTTATGAATTTGAGAGATTTAGAGTATTTAGTCGCTTTACAAGAGCAGAAGCATTTTCGTAAAGCGGCTGAAAAGTGTTTTGTTAGTCAGCCCACCTTGAGTGGGCAAATAGCCAAGTTAGAAGAAGAGCTTGGTTTGTTGTTGATTGAGCGCACCTCGCGCAAAGTGATTTTCACTCATGCTGGTGATGAGCTTGCTGCTAAAGCGAGAGTTATCTTGCTTGAAGTAAAAGGCCTTAAAGACATGGCCAAGAGCTTCCAAGCACCAATGGCTGGGCCATTGCACGTTGGCCTAATTCCTACCGTCGCTCCGTACTTATTACCCAAGATCGTTCCGCACATTCGCTCAGAGTTTAGCGAAATGGAGCTTTTTCTTTATGAAGAGCAAACCAACGTATTATTGCAGCGATTAGAAGAAGGAGAGCTAGATTGCCTTCTGCTTGCTTATCTTCCTGAAATGGAGCGCTTTGGTGCGATAGATTTGTTTGACGAACCGCTAATGCTTGCTATGCCATCTAATCACAAATGGCAGCAGCAAACTGAGGTGGAGCTTTCAGAGCTCAGTGGGGAGCAAGTACTGATGCTTGAAGATGGTCACTGTCTGCGAGATCAAGCAATGGGTTATTGCTTTGCAGCAGGCGCGAAAGAAGATACCAGCTTTAAAGCGACTAGTTTGGAAACACTGCGACATATGGTGGCTGCGGGTATGGGTATTACTTTACTGCCGCAGTTAGCTATCCCTGATACTGAAGAGCAAAGCGGTATCTGTTATCGAAAATTCAGTTCGCCGGAACCAAGCCGTCGAATAAGTCTGCTATATCGCAATAACTCAGTTCGACGGCCCTGCTTTAATCAGCTAGCCAAATTGATTCAACAGCATTCTGCGCTGGTTTAGAAAAGCTCTTCTTCGCTATCAAACACTGAGTTAACAGATTGTTTTACGTATTCTGTTGGCTCGGTGCCTTCCTCGAAAAACTCAAAGCGGGTGGTATGATCACTAGCTTTGGTGAGTAAGCCAGTTGTACGGTCAATACGCACTGTAGAGACGTTTTTAGGGGCTTGCCAAGCTTGCTCTGGCACACCGTCTAAGCCGACTTGCATGAAATCTATCCAAGCAGGCTGTGCGGTACGCGCACCAAACTCTTTACCTGTCACTTGGTTTTTATCTAAGTTAGCGTTGTAAGAAGCTTCACCTAGTTTTCGATTGAAATCATCAAAGCCGATCCACGAGGTAACGACTAGATCAGGCCCAAAGCCTGAGAACCAAGCGTCTTTAGCATCATTGGTAGTACCGGTTTTTCCAGCTATATCACGACGTTTTAAGGCTTTAGCTGCACGCCAACCGGTGCCGTTCCAGCCGGTTTTATGTGCCCAACTTCCTCCGCCCCAAACAGCGCTGTTCATGGCTTGAGATACTAAAAAGGCATTTTCTGCGCTGATAATTCGCGGTGCTAAGTCGCCTTCATCGGCAAAAGATATATCACATTGCTTTAATGGGTTACCTGGTTGGTTTAACAAATCAGCGAGCTCTGGCGCTTTATCGATTGTTTCAAAACAGCTATCACAAGCGACTTTGGGAAGCTGCTGAAAAATAATGTTGCCTTCGCCATCTTCAATTCGATCAATGAAGTAGGGGCTAACTAAGTATCCACCATTGGCAAATGAACCGTAAGCGCTAGCCACTTGCATTGGAGTTAGCGATGCAGAACCCAACGACAATGATTCATTTCGCGGTAGTTCGTTTTTAGGAAAACCAAACTTAGCCAGGTGGTCAATAATGGTATCGACACCTAAGTCTCTCATTAATCGCACCGATACGACGTTCTTAGACTGTGCTAAGGCGACTCTGAGGCGTATAGGACCATCGTAAACAGGTGGTGAGTTCTTTGGTCTCCATGCTACACCCATGGCCTTATCCCAGCGGTTAATGGGGGCGTCGTTCTCTAAACTTGCTAAGGTCATGCCTTGCTCAAATGCCGCGGAATAAAGAAACGGCTTAATATTCGAGCCGACTTGGCGGCTAGCTTGAGTGACTCGGTTGAATTTACTTTGGTTAAAACTAAAGCCGCCGACTAATGCTTCAATTGCACCATCTAAAGGAGATATAGCAATTAAGGCTGCACCAGCATCCGGTAATTGTGAGAGTGAGTAGTTACTAACAGTTTGTTGTTCTGCATCGTCACTTAATGCTGCATCGGCTGTATCATTGCTAGTATCGGCTTGCGTTGCCAGTTGCTCAACCCAAATCACATCACCTACATTAAGAATCTCTTGGGCAGACTTTGGCGCTGGTCCTTGGCGAGTATCAGTTATGAAGCGGCGGGCCCATTTCATATCATCCCAAGCGATTACACCAAAAGCGCCCCCTTTTACGATAACTTTGGCTTGTTTGTCTTGTATGCTGGTCACCGCTGCTGCCCGCAGCTCGCCATAGTTAGGCAGGGTGCTAAGTTGTTTAATTATCTCATCAGCACTTAACTGAGTTTGCTCGGCTGTCCATAATTGTTTAACCGCACCACGAAAGCCATGGCGTTGGTCGTAGCTCTTTAGATTAGTTCTTAAGGCTACAGTTGCTGCATTCTGACGTTTGGCACTGATTGTGGTGTAGACATCCATGCCAGTGGTATACGCGTCTTCGCCAAACTGCTGCAAAATTTGCTGACGGACCATTTCTGCTAAGTAAGGAGCGGCTAGTGTAATCTCGGCGCCGTGGTAAGTTGCGGTCATTGGCGCTTGGCTAGCTTCATCAAAAGTCGCTTGATCAATATAGCCCGTTTCTAGCATGCGGCCTAACACCACGCGGCGGCGGTCTTTAGCCCGCTCTGGTGAGCGTATCGGGTTTAACGCCGAAGGAGCTTTAGGCAGGCCGGCAATCACTGCTATTTGCGGTAGTGTAAGTTGGTCTACGGTTTTCCCGTAGTAAACTTGTGCTGCGGCTCCTACACCAAAAGAGCGATAACCCAGTGGAATTTTATTCAGATAAAGCGCCAAGATTTCATCTTTCGAAAGCTCTTGTTCAATTTTTATCGCTAGGAAGATCTCTTTGATCTTACGGATGTAAGTTTTTTCTCGGGTTAAAAAGAAATTCCGTGCGACCTGTTGTGTAATGGTACTGGCCCCTTGGCTTTTTTCTCCCGTGGCTATTAAGTTGATCGCTGCTCGAGTAATACCGATTGGGTCAATGCCTGGATGAGAATAGAACCGAGCATCTTCGGTAGCGAGAAATGCTTGTAGCATTTGTTCAGGCACTTCTTCAATTTGTAAGGGAATTCGTCTTTTTTCACCAAATTGAGAAATCAATTCGCCATCAGCACTAAACACACGCATCGGTGTTTGCAGTTGAACATCACGTAAAGTTGAGACGTCTGGTAGTTGGGGCGCAAAATAAAAATATAGTGCGGTGATGGCTGCTAAGCCTAAGCTTGTTCCCAAGAAAACTAAAAATAACAGTCTTTTAAGCCATTTCATTCCGAATTTTGCACTCTGTATCTAAAGAATCGCCGATTATATCGTCAAATTGTGACCTGTTTCGACAACTTTCTTAATTACTATTAGCACCCAAATCAATAACCCGTTATTCTGCAACCACAGGTAACTGTTTAAATTTAAAAAAGATAGTTGGCGAGTCATGGTACTAGGGATAGGTAAAAAAACATCGACTGCTCTGCTAGGTATCGACTTTGGTTCCTCCACCATTAAAGGACTTTTACTTTCTAGATCTTCAAAAGGTTTAAAAGTTGAGTCGGTGGCTGAAGTCGAAACACCGGTAGGCGCATTAGTCGATAACCAAGTTGTTTCTCCGGAAGAGATTACTGAATCTTTACGTGAATTAAGGCGAAAGCTGCCCTCACGTAACCGTCAGGTAGCGACCGCAGTCGCAGGTAGCCATGTAATTACAAAAGTAATCTACATGGACAGTAGTTTGTCAGAATTAGAATTAGAGACTCAAGTTGAACTTGAAGCTGAAAATTCGATTCCATTTCCTATTGATGAAATTAGTCTTGATTTTGAAGTGTTAGGGATTAACGAAAGTGAGCCTAACCGTAACAATGTATTGCTGAGTGCTGCGCGCACTGAAGCAGTTAGCATTCGTGCAGAAGTATTAGCAAACGCAGATTTTGAGCCTAAGATTGTTGACGTTGAGTCGCATGCACTTGGGCGCGCTTGGAACTTCGTGTTGAATCAACAAGACGAAGAACTTGATGAAAACAAAATCATAGGTTTGGTTGATATTGGTGAAACCACCTTAAACTTCGCGATTTTAGATAAAGGCGAAGTGGTATATAACCGAGCGCAAAACTTTGGTGGAGCGCAATATACCCAGCAAATTGCTAGCTTCTATAGTTTGAGTATTGAAGAAGCCAAAGAGATGAAGGTGAGCGGTCGCTTACCTGAAAACTACGAAATAGACGTATTTGCCCAGTTTGTAAGTGGTGTTATCCAAAACGTACGTCGACAGGTTTCCTTGTTCCTAAGCTCAAGCGGTTATAAGTCGTTAGATGCGATTGCCGTAAGCGGCGGTAGTGCTTTGTCAGATGAGCTGGTTTTTCAAATGCAGACTGACTTAGAAATGCCGGTGATAAAGGCGCAGCCGTTTAATGAGTGCTTATTCGACCGTTCTATAGACCGAGAGCAGCTTCGCCAGGAAGGCGGAAAATATATGGTTGCCCTTGGCTTGGCCTTAAGGAGTTTTGATAATGTCTAACATTAACTTACTTCCTTGGCGTGAAGAGGTCAAAACCAAACAAAAACGTGATTTTTGGATGGCCTTAGCCTCTTCTGCTGGTCTCACAGTGTTAGCGCTATTACTGGTGCAAAATTACTACACTGGCTTACAAGATAAACAAACCGCTCGTAATCAGTTCTTAGAAAAAGAAATCGCTATTTTGGATCATCAAATTGGCGAAATCCGAAAAATTAAAGAGCAGAAGAAAAGCCTCAAAGAACGTATCGCTCTTATTCAAACGCTTCAAGAAAGTCGAAACATTCCAACAAGAATTTTCAATAACTTACCGTTGATTGCTCCTACTGGTGTTTACCTAGACAGTTTAGCCTTTAGAGACTCAGCAATTAACTTAGATGGTAAGAGCGAAGCTAACTACCGCGTAGCAAGCCTAATGCGTAACATTGAGCAACGTGTGTGGCTAGGAACGCCAAGCATTCGCTCTATTGTTGCCTTACCGGGTAAGCAAGCGGATATGGAGTTGAGTAAATTCCAACTAAACTTCGCGGTTAATCTAGGCCTTCCTAGCGATAAAAAGGAGGCTAAGTAATGGATTTACAAGAGCTTAACGAACTCGACTTAGAGAGCATTGGCACTTGGCCAAAACTCGCTAAAATCGTTTTTGTGGTTGTAGTTTGTGGCCTAATTACGGCTGGTTATTATTACTACCAAATCGCCGATGAGAAAACCAAGCTGGTTCAGCTTGAAGCGAAAGAGCAAGAGTTGCGACAAAAGTTTGAAGTTAAAGCTGCTCTAGCTGGCAATTTACCAGAGTACCAAAAGCAAGTAGAAGAAATGAAACAGGCTTTTGCTTCTTTGCTAAAACAGCTTCCAGAAAAACATGAAATCCCCGGCCTGCTAGACGAGCTTAGCTTTATCGGTATTGATAATGGCCTAGAGTTCCGCCGTATTAACTGGGAGCCGGAAGTTGAGCATGAGTTTTCTACAGAACTACCAATCAAATTGGAAGTGAGTGGTAGCTATCATCAGCTTGGTGCCTTTGTTAGTGCTGTTGCAGCCTTACCACGGATTGTGATTTTGGATAACATCACCATGAAAAAACAAGGTGATGGCGGGACATTAAGTATGGCGATGTTAGCCAAGACCTACCGCTATAAAGAAAAACCGGCGGCGAAGGGGAAATGATGAGAGCACTAGCAATTGGATTAACCCTGCTTGCATTGTTTGGCTGTGAAGGTTCTAAAGATGATCTGCAGCAATACGTAATGGAAGTGAAGGCGCGTAAAGTTCCGGTTAAAGAAGATGTACCTGAAATTAAGCCTTTTGAACACCTTGCTTATCAGGCCAGTGAACGGAGAAATCCTTTTACTAGCCCAGCTCCAGAAGCTGCCGATACCGCATTGAGCACCGAGAAAGAGTGTTCTATAGCACCTAACGCAGAACGAACTAAGCAAGCTTTAGAAGAGTTTTCGCTATCTAGTTTGACCATGCGTGGTGTGTTAGGTGACGGGCCGAGCTTATGGGCGCTGATTGAAGCCCCTGGTGGTGAGCTGTATCGCGTTAAGGAAGGCTACTACTTAGGTTTACACCACGGTGTAATCTCTAAAGTAAGTGACCAAGGTTTAGATATTCAAGAAGTTGTTTCAGACGGCGAAGGCTGCTGGAACGAAAGAACTACTCAGCTTTCGCTCTCGAAAGCTGATCAATAGGGAAATAGGCATGAAGGGAAAGATGCTGCAAGGAGTATACAAAAGCGGCTTGGTGTTGGCTGGTGTGTTTTGTTGCATAACGCAGGCTTGGGCAAATGCTCAACTTATTCAGTTAAATACCAACCCGATGGTTAAAGGCGCAGTGGAAATCGAACTTCTGTTTGATGGACCCATTGAAAACGTCAGTGACCATCTCGAGTACTCTCCAAACCAACTCGTCATTGATGTGGCCAACGCAAGTTCGGCACTGAAAATTAACCCATTACCAATTGATGGCGGCGGTGTTAAACAAGTTCAGAGTTTGCAAACCGAGTCTGGCTTACAATTGGTACTTGCGCTTGAGCGCTTGGTTCCATACCAAGTAAGCAAAGAGTCGCAACGCGTTCTAGTCAAACTAGGTGCTTTACCTGTAGCTGCTGCGGCGGCACAAAGTACTGTAGATGATGCATTCGAGAATGCCAGCCGTATAGAGCATGCCACCATTAATACCGTGCAAGGCATTGACTTTAGGCGTGGTAAAGGCGGATCCGGCCAGATTATGGTAGATCTTAATAACAGCTCAATTGCCGCTGATATTAAACGCCGCGACAACAGCCTGATTGTTGATTTTTACAATACAGATATTGCTGAAGAAAACGTTTATGTCATGGATGTAAACGACTTTGCTACTCCAGTAGAGAGTGTTGAAGTATTTAGACACGATGCAAAAGTGCAGTTGAAAATTGCTATAGATGGCGAGTTTGATTACCGCTACGACCAATCGGGTGAATTGTTCTTAGTTGAAGTTAAAAAGCTTGAAGCAGAAGAAGGCACTAAAGTTGAGTATCAAGGAAAACCGATTTCCCTGAACTTCCAAGATATTCCAGTGCGCACAGTCCTGCAGTTGATTGCTGATTTTAACAAGCTGAATTTGGTGACTACCGATTCAGTGCGCGGCAACATTACTTTGCGAATGGATGATGTGCCTTGGGAGCAAGCGCTAGATATTATTCTTAAAGTTAAAGGCTTGGATAAGCGTTTAGATAACAACGTGCTGTTAATTGCCCCTGCTGCAGAGCTAGCAGAGCAAGAGCGACAGCAATTAGAAAGTGCCCAGCAAGTGGCTGATTTAGCACCTCTTTACTCTGAATATATTGAAGTAAATTACGCTAAAGCTGCAGATTTATCTGCACTGCTTAAGAGTGAGCAAACTTCTATGTTGTCTGAACGAGGTTCTGTAGCGGTTGATGAACGTACCAATACTTTGCTTATTAAAGATACTGAAGAGTCTTTAAATAACATTAAGATCATGGTTAAGAAGCTCGATATTGCTGTTAAGCAAGTTGTTATCGAAGCGCGCATGGTTACAGTAACCGATGATGTTAGCGAAGAGCTAGGTATTCGTTGGGGCGTAACTAATTCAGGTTCTGTGGGCAGTAGTACTGGTATTACATCGGGTACTCTAGAGGGAGCAGATGATGTTCTTGCTGGCAATATTCCTGATTTAGATGATCGCTTAAACGTTAATTTACCAGTTGCAGACCCTGCAGGTTCGATTGCTTTCCAAGTGGCAAAATTGGCTAATGGTCAGATTCTTGATTTAGAGCTATCAGCGTTAGAACAAGAGAACAAAGGTGAAGTGATAGCCAGTCCGCGTATCACAACGGCTAATCAAAAGGCTGCTTACATTGAGCAAGGTCGTGAGATCCCTTATGTAGAAAATGCTTCAAGTGGTGCTACTTCGGTTACCTTCAAAAAAGCCGTGTTAAGCTTACGTGTAACCCCACAAATTACCCCAGATGGTAACGTGATTCTTGATTTAGTTATTACCCAAGACTCGGAAGGTGAAGCGGTGCTTACACCAACAGGGCCAGCGGTGGCGATTAACAAACAAGAAATTGGTACTCAGGTATTAGTTAAAAACGGCGAAACTATTGTGCTTGGCGGTATTTACCAACAGCAAAATGTTGACCGTGTGAAGAAAGTGCCAATTTTGGGTGACGTACCTGGCTTGGGCTACTTCTTTAGAACAACCTCAGAAAGTGTTAAAAAGAACGAGTTGTTAATCTTTGTAACTCCTCGAATCTTGCTAGACGCACTATAAACGCCCACCTCTTATCACTCCTATATCGAGTCATTCGGTATAGGAGTGATTTTGCTGTTGCCAAACTCCCGCTCAAACGAGATAATCGCGCCCTGATCTTTTTACTAAGGTTGGTACATCAGGTGCCCGCATTGCGGGGAGAAAATAGACAAAGACAAATTTGAAGAAGCATGGCTGAGAAACGAAATATCTTCCTTGTAGGACCAATGGGTGCTGGGAAAAGCACAATTGGTCGTCATTTAGCACAGCAGTTACATTTGCAATTTTACGATACAGATCAAGAGATTGAACGCCGCACTGGTGCCGATATCGCTTGGGTATTTGACGTAGAAGGTGAAGCCGGATTTAGAGTTCGTGAAGAGGGTGTTATTGATGACCTTTCACAACTGCAAGGCATTGTATTAGCAACGGGTGGTGGCTCTGTAATTAGTAAAGAGAACCGAAATCACCTTTCTGCTCGCGGTATTGTTGTGTACCTTGAAACCACAATCGACAAACAGTTTGCTCGAACGCAACGCGATAAACGTCGCCCATTGCTACAAACTGATGAGCCTCGCGAAGTACTTGAAAACTTGGCCGAAGAGCGCAATCCAATGTACTCAGATGTTGCTGATTACACAGTGAAAACTGACGATCAAAGCGCAAAAGCAGTGGCTAACCAAATCATCGAATTACTAGGATTCTAAAATAACAATGGAATGTTTGACCGTTGCTCTAGGCGAGCGCAGCTACCCAATTAGTATTGGCCAAGGTTTATTAAACCAAGTTGATTTATTTAGTTCAGCGATTACCAGTAAAAAGGTAATGGTAGTAACAAATACTAAGGTTGCACCGCTTTATTTGGAGCAATTGTTGGCTTGTTTAAGTCAGTACCAAGTGGATGTAGTGACGCTGCCAGATGGTGAGCAATACAAAAACTTGGATACCTTAAACCAAATATTTTCAGAGTTATTAGCCCAGCAACATAGCCGTGATACTACTATTGTAGCGCTGGGCGGTGGCGTTATTGGTGACATGGCCGGCTTTGCGGCTGCCTGTTATCAACGCGCAGTACCCTTTGTACAAGTGCCTACCACCTTGTTATCACAGGTTGATTCATCAGTGGGCGGTAAAACAGCAGTTAATCATCCTTTAGGCAAGAATATGATAGGCGCGTTCTATCAGCCAAAAGCGGTGGTAATTGATATTAATTGCTTAGCCACATTGGACAAGCGAGAGCTCGCTGCTGGCATGGCAGAAGTGATTAAGTATGGCATTATCTACGATGCTGAGTTCTTCGCATGGTTAGAAACTCACCTTGATAAACTTATGGCGCTCGACCCAGAGTTAATGACACGAGCTATAGCCCGTTGTTGTGAAATTAAGGCTGAAGTGGTGGCTAAAGACGAAACCGAACAGGGTATTCGCGCTTTACTAAACCTTGGTCATACTTTTGGTCATGCTATTGAAGCCGAGCAAGGTTACGGCGTTTGGTTACATGGTGAAGCCGTAGGCGCTGGTATGGTTATGGCTGCTGAAACAGCTGAACTAGCAGGTATGATTAATCAAGCTGAAGTAACGCGTATGCGCACTTTGATTGAACGTGCTGGCTTACCCGTTCTGCCACCACAAGGTATGGGTTTAGCCGAGTTTATTCCGCATATGATGCGTGATAAGAAAGTATTGGATGGAAAACTCCGTTTAGTTCTACCTAGCTCTATTGGTACAGCAGAAGTAGTTGATACAATTACTGAAAGTGATATAAAAACAGTTATCAATCGATTTCAATAAGGCAAATTTGAATGGTGGAAGTGCGGCGTGATGCCGAGTTTGCACAATTGCAAAGTCAATTGCGCTTACGCGATAGGCTTATCACTCAAATTCGCTTTAGCGCAAAGCTGATTTGCGTGAACGGAGAGGCTGGGTCTGGCAAGTCGTCTATGGCCAACTCGCTTCTTGAAAGTGCCCCTTTTGCTAATCACGCCTTGGTAAGTGCAGCCAGTGAGCAAGATGGTCGTTTACGTCGAGACTTGTTGCAGCAATTATTGAAAGACCCTCTGTTTAATCAAGACGATCCACTGTTCGACAGTTTTCAACGCAACGTAAAAGAAACCTCTGCTCCACTCATCATCATCATCGATGCAGCCCATAACGTTAGCGTCGACTTGCTAAATGAGTTGGTGGAGTTCTATCAGCATTACAATCAGCTATATCAGCATGATCTATCGTTAATCCTGTTTGCTGAATCAAGCAGTAGTTTTAATGCGCAATTGGATGCGCTAAGCAATCAAGTTCTCTATTTTGATGTCCCCCCATTAAATAGTACTGAATCCTTCGAGTTAGCTTCATTACTATTTAACCGTGCTGAGTACGTGGCGGAATTTGAGAACCAACAAGCAATTGAGCAACACATCGCCTCGGCGAAAGGAAATCCTCGTTTAATTTATCAATTTGTCGATCAAATCGTTACCGGAGATATTCCCATGGCGGAAGCAAGTGCACCAAATCGAAGTAAGTTATACATAGTTATTGCAGTGGTGTTATGTGCAGCGGTAGCTGGTTTATTAGTGCAAGTTATCAACGACTGGGGCGGCAATGACCAAGGTGATGACAGCCGTATTGCTTTAGCTTTAATGGAAGAGCCTACCTTAGCTAACGGTAGTTCTCCAAGCCAAAGCGCCGCTAATGCATCACAACAAAATAGTCCAGATTTTGCGGCTTCAAGTAGCGAAGCAGAAACAGCAGAACTGCCGTCGCAAGATTTACCCAAAGAACTAGATATAGCCACTCAAAGCTCTGAGTCAGAATTGCGCGTAGTGGTTGAGGATGACGTAGTTAATAAGCTACTGGCGGAACAAAGCCAGCCGGCGGAAGACACTGAACTGGTCGCACAAATTCAAGACAGCGGTAATTTGCTGGCCGAGCCGGAAGCTGAACTTAGCGCTGATAAAGCGCCAAAAGAAATTAGCCAAGAAGAAGTGCCAATTAAAGTTACCAACGTTAAAGCACTGTTGGATGCTAAGCCAAGCAAGCGTTATACCTTACAGTTAATGGCTTTAAATAATCGTGAAAAAGCCCAGCAGTTTGTGTCGGCTCGTCAATGGGCGCATGATGTGTGGGTATATCGTTCAAGCGCAAACCCTAATGTTCCTTATAAAATCATTTATGGTGACTTCGCCACACGCGAAGAAGCTCAAGCCGCTCGTAATAGTTTAAAACAGCAAAATCTTGATTCTTTGATTAAGCAATTTAAACAGGTTCAGTTTGAATTGACTCAATAGTAATGAAGAAAACACGTGCTTTTTTAAAATGGGCTGGTGGTAAATACGGCTTAATTGAAGACATCCAGCAACAATTACCCGAGGGTGATTTGTTGGTGGAGCCTTTTGTGGGTGCGGCTTCGGTATTTTTGAATACCGACTACCCGCGTTACTTGTTGAGCGACATTAATCCCGATTTGATCAACATGTATCAACTATTGCAGCAACGCCCGCAGCAATTCATTGATGATGCCAAGCACTACTTCACTCAAGAGTGTAATCAAAGCGAATATTACTACCAGGTGCGTAAACGCTTTAATGCCACCAAAGACAGCTACCAGCGCTCATTGATGTTTTTGTATATGAATCGTCATGGCTACAACGGCTTATGTCGCTATAACCGCGGTGGTGGCTTTAATGTGCCTTTTGGCTCCTACAAGCGCCCTTATTTTCCAGAACAAGAGCTAGAGTTTTTTGCAGAAAAGTCGCATAAGGCCGAGTTTCGTTGTTGTAGTTACGTGGAAACCTTTGCTGAGGTGAAGGCGGGTGACATTGTATATTGTGATCCACCTTATGCTCCGCTTAGTCCTACGGCTAGTTTTACTAACTATGCGAGTAAAGGTTTTAATCGAAGTGATCAAGAGCGCTTGGGGGATTTGGCGATAGAAGCTCAGCAACGGGGCGCTTCGGTATTAATTAGTAACCACGACTTACCGCTTACTCGAAGTATTTATCAGCATAGTGAGTTGAGCAAACTAAGTGTGCGCAGAACTATTAGCCGTAAAGGTCAACAGCGAATGAAAGTTGCCGAGCTACTGGCTTACTATCAGGCCAATTAAACGCTCTTAGGTAATCACCGACACCAGCGCTGCAACCGCTAATACAAACAAGGTCACCATAATGATGCCAACAAGGATGAACTTCCACGCTTTGCCTTGGCTAAAGTCGTGTTGGCGTTGTTTGTCAGATTGAACACCAAACAATGCACCAAGAACACTTTTCAACACAGACATGATATTTCTGCCATTTATTGCCCCTTTTGCTGAATAAGTTCAGCATGACATAAAAACAATCTTTGTACAGAGATTGGATCACAACACAAGCTGCGCTAAAATTGCGCACTTTCAAATCCAATGGTTACCCCAATGAGCAAACCTTTTTTAATTGCCCCTTCAATTTTAGCCGCAGATTTTGCCCGTTTGGGTGAAGAAGTCGATAACGTACTTGCTGCTGGTGCAGATGTGGTTCACTTCGATGTTATGGACAATCACTACGTGCCTAATCTAACCGTTGGTCCAATGGTGTGTAAGGCACTACGTGATTACGGAATTACTGCGCCAATTGACGTTCATTTAATGGTTAAGCCTGTGGATGCCATTATTCCTGAGTTCGCTAAAGCGGGTGCAAGCATGATTACTTTCCATGCTGAAGCCTCAGAACACATTGATCGCAGTTTGCAGTTGATCAAAGAGCAAGGCTGTAAAGCCGGCTTGGTGTTAAACCCGGCTACTCCTCTACATTGCCTTGACTACGTAATGGATAAACTCGACATGATTTTGCTGATGTCGGTTAACCCAGGTTTTGGTGGTCAAAAATTCATTCCAAATACCTTAGACAAATTACGCGCAGTGCGTAAAAAGATTGATGAGAGTGGCTATGACATCCGCTTAGAGATCGACGGTGGGGTAACCCCAGATAATATTGCAGAAGTAGCCCAAGCGGGTGCAGATATGTTTGTGGCGGGTTCTGCCATCTTCAATCAACCCGACTACAAAGCGGTAATCGATAAAATGCGCGCCGAACTGGCAAAAGTTGCTAATTAAGGTTAAACAAATGAGCCAATTACAAGCGGTGAAGCTAATTGCTTTTGATTTAGACGGTACCTTGGTAGACAGTGCACCAGATTTAGCCTTGGCTATTAATGACATGCTGATGGATTTAGGACGTGAGCCATTTCCAGAACAAACCGTTCGCCACTGGGTAGGTAATGGTGCTGAAGTGTTAATTAAACGCGCTTTGTCTGGTTCGGATACTATCGCCAGCGATATTGAAGAGAGCCTGTACTTACAAGCGAAAGATTTGTTTGTTCAGCATTATTCAGAAAAACTGTGTGTCGCCAGTAAGCTGTATGATGGAGTAGCAGAGAGTTTAGAAGAGCTTTCTAAACTTAATATGCCAATGGCGATTGTAACCAATAAACCTGGCGTGTTTACCCAGCCGCTATTGGAAGCTTTAAATTTGGCGCAATACTTCGACGTCGTATTGTCAGGTGATTCGCTGCCACGTAAAAAGCCCGATCCGCTGCCACTGCAGCACTTAATTGAGCATTGCCAAGTTGAAATGGCAGATCTATTGATGGTGGGTGACTCAAAAAATGATATTCAAGCTGCAAAAGCGGCGGGATGTCGCTCGCTAGGCTTGACCTATGGTTACAACTACGGTGAAGATATCGCACTTAGTGGCCCCGATTTTGTGGCAGACAGCCTAGTAACACTGGTTGAGCTAATTAAAGGCTCGGTTACAGCTTAAGCCCATAGTAATAGTTTTTATAGGAAGAACATGAGTAAACCGATTGTATTAAGTGGCATTCAGCCTTCTGGTTCATTAACCATTGGTAACTATATTGGGGCGATTAACCAGTGGATCGATATGCAAAATGACTACGATTGTTATTTTATGCTGGTTGATCTTCACGCCATTACGGTTCGACAGCAGCCTGAAGAGTTTAAAAAGCTCGTATTAGATGGTTTAGCAACTTACTTAGCCTGCGGTTTAGATCCAGATAAAAGCACCATTTTTATTCAGTCGCAAGTACCAGAGCATGCTCAGTTAGCTTGGGTTCTCAACTGTTATACTCAAATGGGCGAGCTGAATCGCATGACTCAGTTTAAAGATAAATCTGCTACCCATGCCAATAACATTAATGCTGGATTGTTTACCTACCCAGCGTTGATGGCTGCCGATATCTTGTTGTATCAGGCAAATGCGGTACCGGTTGGAGATGACCAAAAACAACATCTTGAGTTGACCCGAGATGTGGCTAATCGCTTTAATGCCATTTATGGCGATATATTTCAGGTTCCAGAGCCGTATATTCCTGAGTTTGGCGCGCGGGTGATGTCTCTTCAAGAGCCAACTAAGAAGATGTCTAAGTCTGATGCTAACCCTAAAGCTTTCATCTTACTGAATGATACGCCAAAGCAAATCGCTAAGAAGATTAAAGCTTCGGTGACTGACTCTGATGAGCAGGCGCGTATCTACTTTGATCGTAACGAAAAGCCAGGTGTATCTAACTTACTTACTTTGCAATCGGTGGCAACCGGTAAGTCAATTGATGACTTAGTCGCTAGTTATGAAGGTAAAATGTACGGCCATCTGAAGGTTGATACTGCAGATGCCGTAGTTGCGATGATGGAGCCTATTCAGGCGCGTTATAAGGCCTTGCGTGAAGATGAGTCTGCTTTGCAAGCGGTTATGGCTAAAGGTGCTGCTCGTGCCAGTGAGAAGGCCAGTAAAACCCTTCGTGCCGTTTATGATGCGGTAGGCTTTATTAGTCCAAACTAATAGTAGGTTAAGTACCTAATAAGCCCAGCCAATTGCTGGGCTTTTTTATGTCTAGTAGCCTAGCCAAGTGCTTGCTAGTATCTAGTTATATATCAATGTGTTGATAATTGGCTCTGTGAGGAATAGATGGATCTTGAACGTAAAACCTTAGTTGTATCGGCAATTATTGCCTTGCTGCTGGCTATTTGGGGCATTGCCATGGGCGTTTACACAGAGTCTGGCGCAATTATGCTAGATGGTGTGTTCAATCTATTGTCCTCAATTATGGCGTTCACTGGTATTCGCATCGCTTATCTAACCAGCCAAAACTATAACGAGCGCTTTCCCATGGGCTATTTTGCCTTCGAGCCCTTAATGGTGATGGTAAAAGGCATTTCTATTTTAGTATTGGTGGCCTTTGCTTTGTCTGCCAATTTACAAACCATGCTGGCGGGCGGACGCGAGCCACAAATAGGCATGATGTTAGTCTATGTTGTACCGGCTGTAGCTGGGTGTTTATTGGCGTGGTATGTGTGCTTGCGTAGCAATCAAAAACAAGCCTCAAACTTGCTTCAAGCAGAGCAACAAGGCTGGTTAATAAACTCCGTTATTTCTGGGGCCATTGGCGTTGCGTTGATTATTGTATTGCTGATTCAAGATAGTAGCATTGGTTGGATAGCCCGCTATGTGGATCAAATTCTGGTAATAGTTTTCTCACTGATTTTTCTGAAAGACCCGTATTTGCTAGTTAAAAACGGTTTTAAAGAACTATTGCTAAGCGCCCCCGATGAAGAGCACACCAAGCCATTTGTCACTGCGCTCAATAGCCAAAGTCTAATTAATGGATTTAGCCTTGCCGATACCATGGTAATGAAAACCGGACGCAGGATATGGATTACTCTTGAATTAGAGTGTCAACAGCCTCAACTTGCCCTTAGCGACATGGTGCAGCAACGCAAACAATTGCGAGCACTAGCCAACCAGTTTTATGAGAATAACTACACCGAGATAGTATTTGTTGAGCCTAAAGCTTCGAGCGAGCAAGCCGCAAGTTGAATTAAACTAAACTGAATTGAATAGTCGCTGTGTCGCTGTTTAAAATCGGCTACTATAGCGACTTTCTTGGTTTTGACTTATACACGGTTTGCTCAAGCTACATGTTACTTATCATCGACAATTACGACTCATTTACCTACAACCTATATCAATACTTTTCACAGTTAGATATTCAGGTTGAAGTGCGCCGTAATGATCAAATCACCTTAGAGCAAATTGAACAATTAGCCCCCAGCCATTTAGTGATATCACCCGGTCCCTGTTCGCCTAACGAGGCAGGTATATCCTTAGCCGTTATTGCTCACTTTGCTCAGCGCTTGCCTATTCTTGGTGTGTGTTTAGGGCATCAGTGCATTGCCCAACATTTTGGTGCAAAGGTAGTGCGTGCCGCTCAACCTATGCATGGCAAGGTAAGGCCTATTTATCATCAGCAGCGGTCAGTTTTTAAAGACTTGGCAAATCCGCAAATGGTGACGCGTTACCATTCATTGGTGGTAGAGAAAAATAGCTTACCAGAATGCCTAGAGGTAACCGCTTGGAGCCAAAATAGTAAAGGCGAATCGGCCGAAATAATGGGGCTAAAACACCGCAGCTTGCCGATCCATGCGGTGCAGTTTCACCCCGAAAGTATACTTACACAACAAGGTTTACAGCTATTGGCTAACTTTGTTGATTCTACAAAGTAGAACGTTTTAGTTTCTATAGGTGCTTATTTGGTTATTTTATAGAATGAATAGATTGTGCATATTTATGCTGTAGTGGCTAAGTCTTAGGCTGTTTACCCTCAGCTTGGCAATAATTGATTTAGAACTATGCACTGAATATGCGTAAAAATGGCCATATTTTGTATGGCTTAATGGTGCAATGCTCAGACAAGGCTCTTGAGATTTGCCATAATCGCCAAACTGTTTACAAACTATTAACCTTTCAGGCTCTGTATAACGGAATAGCCAGAAAGCTAAAAGGAGAACACTACATGTCACACGCTGTTACTCGCGCACTATTCGATGAAGTTATGGTTCCAAACTATGCGCCTGCGGCCATTATTCCAGTTAAGGGAGAAGGTTCGCGTTTATGGGATCAAGACGGTCGTGAGTATATCGACTTTGCTGGTGGTATCGCGGTTAATTGTTTGGGCCACTGCCATCCTGCTTTGGTTAAAAGCTTAACCGAGCAAGGCAACTCACTGTGGCACTTAAGTAATGTGCTAACCAACGAACCCGCATTACGTTTAGCTAAAAAATTGGTAGACAGTACCTTCTCTGAGAAAGTGTTCTTTTGTAACTCTGGCGCAGAAGCAAACGAAGCAGCATTAAAGCTAGCGCGTCGTTATGCCATTGAGCATGGCTCTGCCGATAAAACCAAAATCATCGCTTTTGAACAAGGCTTCCATGGTCGTACTTTCTTTACGGTAACTGTAGGTGGTCAAGCGACTTATTCAGACGGTTTTGGACCAAAACCAGGCGATGTAGAACATATTCCTTACAACGATCTTGCCGCCTTAGAAGCCATTATTGATGATCAAACCTGTGCGGTAATGATGGAGCCACTGCAAGGTGAGGGCGGCATTATTAGTCCTGACTTAGAGTTTGCCCAAAAAGTTCGTGAGCTTTGTGATAAACACCAAGCACTGCTAATTTTTGATGAAGTGCAAACCGGTGTTGGCCGCACTGGTGAACTCTACGCCTACATGGGTTTAGGAGTTACGCCAGATATTTTAACCTCGGCTAAAGCCCTGGGCGGCGGTTTCCCAATTGGCGCAATGTTAACTACCACTGCTATTGCAGCATCAATGAAAGTTGGCACCCATGGTAGCACTTATGGCGGTAACCCACTGGGCTGTGCAGTAGCCGAAACCGCTTTTGATATTGTTAACACTGAAGAAGTGCTAAGTGGCGTTAAGCAGCGCGAGCAATGGTTTAGAGAAGCACTTAATCGCATCAACGAAAAATACCAAGTATTTGCAGAAGTTCGTGGTAAAGGTTTGCTATTAGGCGCGGTATTAAATGATCAATACCAAGGCCGAGCCAGAGACTTCCTAGTAGCAGCTGCGGCCGAGGGCCTAATGGTTCTAGTTGCTGGCGCTAATGTTGTGCGTTTCACTCCATCTCTGATCGTTCCTCAAGCAGACGTTGAATTAGGCATGCAGCGTTTTGAACAAGCTGTTGCCAACGTGGTTAACGGCTAAACAAAGTGGGCTGATACCCTTAAAGGTTTCAGCCCAAGCAATATTTTTAATAAACACACATAGTGGCTAATACTTAGCTACGGCTCCGTGCTATTTAATAAAGGGAGAAATAGCCATGTTAGTTATCCGTCCTATTAAGGAAACGGATTACCCTGCCTTGTTACAAATGGCAGTGGGTTCGGGGATAGGCTTTACTTCTTTACCAGTAGACGAACCTTTATTGCGTGAAAAACTGGCGCATTCAATTCGCTCGTTTGCCAGTGACATTGACCACCCAGGTGATCTGCATTACCTAATGGTTGCCGAAGATACCGAAACCGGTGAAGTAGTGGGTACCAGTGCTATTGATGCCGCAGTAGGCATGGCCAGCCCATTTTATACTTATCATCTGGGTAAAGTTGTACATGCTTCGCGTAGCCTAAATGTATACAACGTGGTTGAAACCCTCACCTTAACCAATGACTACACCGGAGTTACCGAGTTATGTACCTTGTTTTTGCAAGAGTCTCACCGACAGGGCCAAAACGGTCGTTTGTTGTCGAAGTGCCGCTTTTTGTTGATGGCCGAGCATCCGCAGCGCTTTAATGATTCGGTGATTGCTGAGATGCGGGGTGTATCCGATGAGCAAGGTCGTTCTCCATTCTGGCAATGGCTGCAAGACAACTTCTTTAGTGTTGATTTTCCTACTGCTGACTACTTAACGGGCGTAGGTAAGAAAGAGTTTATTGCCGAACTCATGCCGAAGTACCCAATCTACGTTAATTTGCTGAGCAAAGAAGCCCAAGCAGTGATTGGTGAAGTACATGAAAAAACCCGGCCGGCTCTGCGTTTGCTAGAGGCTGAAGGTTTTTGCAAGCATGGTTATGTCGACATCTTTGATGCAGGCCCCACAGTAGAATGCCCACTTAAGCTGATTGAGAGTGTTAAGCACTCCTTTAAAGTCACAATCAGCATCGGTACGCCTAAAGACGGCAGTCCAGAAATGTTGCTTACCAATGCGCGCTTACAAAAATTTCGCGCCTGTGTATCACATATCGAATTAGATAGTAGTAACCAACAAGCAGTGATATCTGAACAAGCTGCCAAAGCATTAGAAGTAAGTGCTGGTGACAGTATCCGTATTGGCGCTTTGCGCTTCGAACAATAAATACATGCCCACGGGCAGTGCTAAAGGATTTGAGGTTGTAGATGGAACATTTAAATCAGTTTATTAATGGTCAATGGTTGGCTGGTGAAGGCGAGGCTTTTGATTCGATTGATCCGGCTAAAAATGTGTCAGTGTGGCAAGGTAACTCTGCAGCTGCGAGCCAAGTTGATAAAGCTGTAGCAGCTGCGCGCGATAGCCAATTTGCTTGGTATATGAGCGGGGTTGAAGCACGCCTTGCCATCATCAAAAAATTTGCAGCCTTGCTGGAAGAAAATAAAGAAGCCTTAGCCTTGGTTATCGCCCAAGAAACCGGTAAACCTTTGTGGGAAACGCGCACCGAAATTGCCGCCATGATGGGCAAAGCAGCTATTTCAGAAAAAGCCTATTTTGAGCGCACTGGCGAGTCAAGCTCAGAGCTGCCCATTGCTACGGCGGTATTACGTCATAAACCCCATGGTGTGGTAGCAGTATTCGGCCCCTATAACTTTCCAGGCCATTTACCTAATGGTCATATTATACCGGCATTAATCGCGGGTAATACCGTGGTATTAAAACCCTCCGAACTCACCCCATATACTTCCGAAAAAGTAGTGCAGTTATGGCAACAAGCAGGTTTACCAGAGGGTGTGCTTAACCTTGTTCAAGGTGAAGTAGAAACGGGTAAAGCCTTAGCCTCACATCCGGGAATAGACGGTTTGTTCTTTACCGGTAGCTCCAATACCGGTCATGTATTGCATCAGCAGTTCGCTAGCCAGCCAGATAAAATCTTAGCCTTGGAAATGGGCGGCAATAATCCCTTAGTTGTGGCTGAAGTGGATGATGTAGATGCGGCTGTTCACGATATTGTGCAATCTGCATTTATCTCTGCAGGCCAACGCTGTACTTGCGCTCGTCGTTTATACCTGCCTAAATCCGATCAAGCAGAGCAAATTCTTAGTCGTTTAGTTACGGTAACTAAGGCTATAGAAGTAGGCGACTACGATGCCGAGCAGCAGCCATTTATCGGCGCTATGATCAGTGCCAAAGCCGCTGCGGGTATGGTAGCCGCTCAAGACAAGTTAAAAGCGCTGGGTGGTGAGTCTTTAGTAGAACTTGAGCAAGCCGATGTGAACAAAGGCTTTGTTAGCCCAGGTATCATTGAAGTGAGCGAAGTGGGGGAGCTGCCCGATGAAGAATACTTTGGTCCTTTGCTTCAAGTTGTTCGTTATGACGATTGGGACAGTGCCATTGCTCAAGCCAATAACACCCGATACGGCTTATCAGCGGGTTTGCTAAGCAACGAGCCAGCAAAGTGGGAAAACTTCCGTCATCGTATTCGCGCAGGCATTGTTAATTGGAACCGCTCAATTACTGGCGCGTCGAGCGCTGCACCTTTTGGTGGGGTTGGCGCTTCAGGTAATCACCGTGCTAGCGCCAAGTACGCTGCCGACTATTGTGCTTACCCGGTTGCTTCTATGGAAGGCGAAGCTAGCGTAATGCCAGCAACATTAAGCCCTGGCTTACACTTTTAAGGAATGAGTAATGACCCTAGACTTATTTTTTGATCGTTTATGGCAGCAATACTTGGCAGTAACGCCCAGTGCGCAATCCATTCATAGTTTATTGGGTGGTGGCGCGCCAATCGTTAATGACCATATTGCGGTGCGTAGCTTCAATTTTCCCAATAGCGGGGTAGAGGCTTTTGCTAAACACCTCTTAGCGATGGGTTATGAAAAAGGCGGCAGTTACCACTTTGCCAAAAAACATCTTGATGCAGCGCATTATGAGCATAGTGATCCAACGGTACCTAAGGTGTTCATTAGCGAGCTACAAGTAGCAAGCCTTTCGCCGCAAGCACAAGACATTGTGCAGCGCTTGACGGGGCAAGTTAGTGATGAGCTCTACCAACGTCCAGAAGTCTTCTTTTCTGGGCGACCTTGGCAGCTTAGCTATAGCGACTACCAAGCACTATTGGCAGAAAGTGAATATGCAGCATGGTTAGCAGCCTATGGTTATCGGGCTAACCACTTCACCGTGTCGGTAAATCAACTGGCGGGCTATGACAGCTTACAAGCGGTTAATCAAAAGCTCATTGCTGCCGGTTTTACCTTAAATAGCGTGGGAGGCGAGATTAAAGGTTCTCCCGAAGTATTGCTGGAGCAATCGGCGACAATGGCCGACCAAACAGAAGTGGTGTTTAGCGATAGCAAACACAGCATTCCCAGTTGTTTTTATGAGTTTGCTTTGCGTTATGCCAAATCTGATGGAGAGTTGTATTCTGGCTTTGTAGAGGCATCGGCAGATAAGATATTTAGTAGCACCGATAATCTTTCTTAAATAAAAAAAGCCGCTTAAAGCGGCTTTTTTACTAGAGCAATAGGGTTTAGCGAGTACCGTAAACCACTATAGTTTTACCGTGTGCGGTAATTAACTCTTGCTCTTCTAGCATCTTAAGAATACGACCCACTGTTTCGCGTGAACAACCAACAATTTGGCCGATCTCTTGGCGAGTGATCTTAATTTGCATGCCATCTGGATGTGTCATCGCATCTGGCTGCTTAGCTAGGTTTAGTAGCGTTTGAGCGATTCGACCAGTAACGTCTAAGAATGCTAAGTCACCTACTTTTTGGCTGGTGATTTGCAAACGGTTCGCCATTTGGCCTGAAAGGCGCATTAAGATTTCAGGGTTAACCTGGATTAGCTGGCGGAATTTCTTGTAAGAAATTTCCGCTACCTCACAAGGGCTTTTTGCGCGGATCCAAGCAGTACGAATTGGATTTTCAGTGTCTTCGAAAAGACCCAATTCACCCATGAAATCACCTTGATTCAAGTAAGACAAGATCATTTCCTTGCCTTCTTCGTCTTTAATCAATACTGCCACTGAACCTTTTACAATGTAGTAAAGTGTTTCAGCTTTTTCGCCAGCATGAATCAAAGTACTTTTTGATGGGTACTTATGAATGTGACAGTGAGAAAGAAACCACTCCATCACCGGATCAGCTTGAGGTTTGCCAATTACCATATTAAAGAAATCCTCTGTCTTTATAATTGTTTGCTAGCTTTATAACACGCAAACTGTATTTATTTTAATAGTCGTCCATTCCGCCTCTAGCATAAAAGGCTTCGGGCTTTGCTGCAAGGCATTTATACGCCTTTAGTATGAGTCAAACGCTGGTCTTGAACCTTGACCTAGATTAAGCTGGTCGACGAAATATTCCCTAGGAGAATCTAACATGAAAGCGACCGTTTCGTGGTCTAAAGAACTACAATTTATTGGAAAAAGTAGCTCAGGTCACCAAATTGAGATGGATGGTGATGGAGCAAAGGCTGCAGCAAGCCCTATGGAGTACGTTCTAATGGCGGCTGGTGGCTGTAGTTCGGTAGATATTATTTCTATATTGAGTAAAGCCCGGCAGCAAGTGACTGATTGTACTGTTAATCTTGACTCTGAGCGGGCAGAAGGTACGCCGCGAGTATTTACTAAAATTCACCTCGAATTTGTGGTTGCTGGGGTAGATTTAAGTGAGAAGCATGTAGCTCGCGCGGTGCAATTAAGCATGGAGAAGTACTGTTCTGTGTCGCTAATGTTGAGTAAAAGCTGTGATGTAAGCCACAGCTATCGTATTGAATCTGCGTAACTTAGCGAATTTTTCCTGTCTCTAATAGCTGTTGAATCATTGGTGACAGGATTAGCTCCATGGCAAAACCCATTTTACCGCCAGGTACCACAATGGTGTTTTGCCGAGACATATAGGCTCCGTCGATCATTTGCAGCAAGAACGGGAAGTCGACATTTTTTAGTCCGCGAAAACGAATCACCAACATGCTTTCGTCGAGAGTAGGAATACTTTTAGCACTAAAGGGGTTAGAAGTATCTACCGTTGGAACCCGCTGAAAGTTAATATGAGTGCGAGAGAACTGAGGGGTGATGTAATTAATGTAGTCGTCCATCGAGCGCACAATAGATTCTTGCACTGCTTCTCGAGAGTGACCGCGTTCAGTAGTATCGCGTACTAATTTTTGAATCCACTCTAAGTTGACGATGGGCACCATGCCAATGAGTAAATCAACTTTAGACGCGACATTCTTGTCGTCGTAAGCCACTCCGCCGTGCAGGCCTTCATAAAACAGCACGTCTGTTTCTTCAGGTAAGTCTTGCCAAGGGGTAAAGGTGCCGGGCATTTGATTATAAGGCACGGCTTCATCAAAGGTATGTAAATAACGGCGGTATTGGCCAGTGCCTGTTTCGCCATATTGTTTGAAGAAGTCGTACAACAAATTAAAGTCGTTAGCTTCTGGGCCAAAGTAGCTAATGTGTTTGCCATGTTCACGAGCTTTGCGGATCGCCACATCCATTTCTGGGCGGGTGTAACGGTGAAAACTGTCCCCTTCGATAAAGGCGGCATTTAGCTTGTGCTGCCTAAACAGATGAGCGAATACTTCGCTGGTGGTAGATGTTCCAGCGCCCGAAGAACCGGTAACCGCAATAACGGGATGCTTAGCTGACATAGTGGCCTTATTGTTTAATGATGATTATAAACTGGGTTTACCCATCATCCTGCTGCCCTTCCATGGCAGAGGCATCAAATTGCTCTTTGGCAATTAAGTTTACTGTTTCATGAAGTTCAGAGTATACGATTAAAACCGAGCCGTTAATAACTTGTTGTTTAATTTGTTCTAGTTTGTCACTAAGACTTAACTCTTGATCACCGTAGTCGGTGCCTTCACGAAGCACATAGCTTTCTAGTAAAGCATCTAAGGTGGCCGATTCTAATTGCTGCCAAGGAATGATCATTTTACTACTTGCTCAAGTTGTTGCTTAAACCAAGCGGGAATACTTGATTCTAGCCAAAATTGTGGGCGCAGCAGGCTACCACCAACAAATCCTACATGTCCACCGGTATTGCTTAAACGGTATTCGACAGCCTGGCTTAATTGCTCTGCCTTAGGGATAACTCGCTGGTCCATGAAGGGGTCATCGGCCGCATGAATCAGCAAGGTTGGGTGGCGAATATCTTTTAACAGAGGTAAGCCACTGCAGCGATGGTAGTAGTCTGCCGCGCCTTTAAAGCCATGTGCTTGTGCGGTGTAGTGCTCGTCAAACTGCACGAAGTTACGCCAGCTTTGCACTTGTTGAGTATTAAGCGGCGCTTGTTGAGTCTTGTTAATTTTTTTGCATAGGTTGCGCTTCATTCGTGATAACAAATGGTGCTGATAAATTTTAGAAAAGCCCCGCTGTAATCGCTCGGAGCAAGCCGCCAAATTGAGTGGCGGAGAGACAACCGCCGCAGCGACAATAGGTGAGTTGGGCGTTTTAGCTAAATAGTTCACTAACATGTTACCACCCAGTGAGTAACCTAGGGCGAGCAGAGGTGCCTTTGGATATTGTTGCTGCAAATAGTTAATACAGGCTTTGGCATCTTCTATTTCACCGCTGTGGTAGCCACGCCAAAGTCTATTGGGTTTACCGCTGCAACCACGAAAGTGCATGACCACTGCGCGCCAACCTTGCTGGTGGCAGGCTTGCAGAATTCCTTTTGCGTAGGGGGATTCAACACTGCCTTCTAAGCCATGAAATACCACCACAATGGGCTGCTCTGGTGAACGCGCTTCATCACTTTCTATCCAGGCCAAGTCAACAAAGTCGCCATCGGCTAAATCCAGTTTTTGCCAAGCCAGTTTTAAGCGCTTATTACGCCGTAAAAAAGTAGGTAATAAGGTTTGAATATGACTGTTTCTGGCCCACCAAGGAGCGGTAAATTGGCTTGGACTGATAATTGTTCTCCCGATGTTTGATGCGACTAAACTATGCGACCTGTCATAAATTTGTTCAAGTATCTTGATTTACATTTTACAAGTTACCATGGGTAACATATTTTAATTGTGATGATAAAGTGTTTATGGTGACAGATGTGAATCAACAGCAATTTTCTCAAGACTTAACCAGCTTAAAGCAAGCCTTTGCTCTGCAAAGTTACCCGAGCTTGCAACAACGCAAACATAACCTACAACAGGTACTAAAGTTATTGTTGGAAAACCAAAGCGCCATTATTGAGGCAATTAGCCAAGACTTTGGTCACCGTAGCTCACATGAAACCCAGTTGATCGAACTATTTCCCTCTGTAGAGGGAGTGCGCCATGCATTAAAGCATCTTAAGAAGTGGTTAAAGCCCCAACGACGCGGCATCAGCATTTGGCACTTTGGTGCAAGCAATCAAGTGCTAGCAAAACCCTTGGGTGTGCTCGGCGTTATTGTTCCTTGGAACTATCCTCTTTATTTAGCTATAGGGCCGCTTACTGATGCCTTAGCTGCAGGTAATAAAGTGATGATAAAAATGTCTGAACTTAGCCCTGCGCTCGCAGCATTGCTGATTGAGTTGATGCCTCAGTACCTTCCAGAGGATTTGGTAAAGGTTTACGCTGATGAAGATGGTAGCCGCGGCGCCCAATTCTCTAGCCTTGCTTTTGATCATCTGGTGTTTACTGGCTCAACCAATACAGGCCGAAAAGTGATGCAAGCAGCCGCTGCTAATCTTACCCCGGTCACTTTAGAGCTTGGCGGTAAATCTCCAGTGATTATTGCAGAAGACTACCCGGTTGAGTTGGCAGCCGAACGCATCATGATGGGTAAGCTGTTTAATGCCGGGCAAACCTGTGTCGCGCCAGATTATGTGTTACTGCACCACTCACAACGGCAAGCTTTTGTGAATGCTTGTGTGGCTTATGGTAAAAAGCATTATCAATCGCTGAGCGATCAGGCATTCACCAGTATCATTTCTGAAGGCTTTTTAGATAGGCTAAATAAGCTAAATCAGCAGGCGATAGAGCAGGGCGCCGAGAGTATTACTTTGCTCCCCGGCGAGAGCAGCCAAAAGTTAGCACCGAGTTTATTGCTAAATGTGGCTGAAGACGCCGATGTAATGCAGCAAGAGATCTTTGGCCCAATATTACCTGTGATTGAATATCAACAATTAGAAGAAGCTATCGCTTACGTTCAGCAACACGCTCACCCGCTTGCTTTGTATGTGTTTTCTAATAAGGTCGCTACTCAGCAGCAAGTTATTCAGCAAACTCAGGCTGGTGGCTTGTGTATCAATGATGTGCTGTTGCATGTGGCTCAGCATGAACTACCTTTTGGTGGTGTTGGAGCGAGCGGAATGGGGCACTATCACGGCTATGACGGCTTTGTGCAGTTCTCTAAAATGCTGCCAGTGTTTAAGCAAGGGCGCTTTCCGGCAATAAAACTGATGCGCCCACCCTACACAAAATTCAGTGAGTTATTGATCAAACTGATGACTCGTGGATAATTTGTCTGGATTATTTCCAATAGGTGTTAGCCGTGAGTTGTCAGTTTTGCCAAAAGGCATGGTTTGTTGAGAAGCTAGGCCGTTGCCAGCAGTGTATGTGGCAAGCCAACTTAGGCAGTTTGATTTTGTTGGCATGCTGCTTTAGCTATGGTGGTGAGGTTGCAGTTTATGCTGTGGCTTTGTGGCTGGCTTTTGCGGCATTTGCAGGCTTAAGTTTGGCACATTGGATCATGTTTTTTTATTATCGGTGGTCGACTCAGCAACCACCAAGTAAGTAGTCGGTTTATGTAAGCTTGGCACTTAAGCTTTCTAGTTGTGATTCTACTAAGCTTGCGGCTTGCTCTATTAGGTTTTGCTGGGGATCTAGCCAATGAATAACATCACCACGGCGCTCCATCTTCCTAAACCAAGTATCCTGGCGTTTGGCAAACTGATGGATCTGAGAATTAAGCTTTTGAAACATGCCGTTGTAGCTAAGTTGCTCTTGCAAATGTTGAGCAACTAAGCGGTACTCCAAACCATAAAACTCTAGCTTGCTGTAACTCACGCCATCTCTATGAAGTTTTTGTACTTCTTCAATTAGGCCTTCTTCTAAACGCTGCTTTAAGCGCAGAGTGATGCGCTCTCTTAGTACCGAGCGCTCCCAACGAATTCCGATATAAAGTGGATTTATCTTTGGATGCTTAGGCGTGTTCTGCGGTTCAATTACTTTGTCCGACTCTGCTATCTCTATCGCCCTCACTAGGCGTGGGCGAACCGTTAAATCTGTACTATTGTGCTGTTCCGGCTTTAGTGCCAATAAGCGTTGTTGTAGTTCACTTAGGCTCAACTCAGCCAGTTGATCCCGCAAGGCCTTATTTACCGGCGCTTCGTGTAGTTGATAGTTTTGTGTTACAGCGTCTATATACAAGCCAGTTCCGCCCACCATGATTGGCAATTTATTGGCTTGTTTTATCTGCTGGTAAGCGGCAAAAAAGTCTCGTTGAAAGTGGAACACGCTGTACTCAGTATCGGGCTCAACTATATCAATAAGATGGTAGGGGATCTCTTGGTATTCCGCTAAGTCTTTGCCCGAGCCAATATCTAAACCTTTATACACTTGGCGCGAATCTGCCGATAGCACTTCACCCCCATAGCGACGCGCTAGTTCAACACCTAGTTGGGTTTTTCCAGAGGCGGTGGGGCCTAATACAACAATAAGGTTAGCGGCTTGAGTTTGCATAGTGGTTTTAATTGCGTGGTAATTGAAAAGCGAATGGTAACAAGAAAAAACAAAAACGGCATGTGCAAAGCAGCATGCCGTTTCTAATGAGCCTGAGGTCCTTGGCGAAAAGCGTTGTTGTGCTTTAGTTTTCCCAGAAGTGTTTGCGTGATTCTTGGTAGCGATCTGCTTCGCTTAAGCCAATATCACGTAATAAGTAAGCTGGAAGCTGAGCTAATTGGCGGCGCGTTTTCTGGCGCAAAATCCATGCATTACAAAGGTGGTAAACCTCAACAATATGTTGGAAGAAAGAAGTGTTTTTGTTGTTACCAATGGTATTTACGTTAGTGCTCATAATTTAAGACCTCATCTCAGTTGATGGGCTCATCATAGATCCGAAAAGGCGCCATCTCAAACAAGTAAAACTGCAAATTGTTCATTAGAAAAACTAATCTTATGTTGGTTTATTTTTAAGTGAATTTGGGCGTTAATTTATGATGAATATATATTCATTATTTATGTTTTGTTAGTATCGGCGATGCCAGGGTTTTAACCCGTTTTGCTGATTTATTAATCTGTGCACCCTTGTTTAAAGGGATCTTATAGCTAAGGCCTTTCTTAGCTTGTTTTATTTTATGTTTGAGTAATTATTCTACAGCGGTTTTATCTACCAGGATTTGGGCTTAATCCTTTACCTTAAAGGCTTGATGGCTTGTTATTGATTTCGAGTGATTTGTTGTCTTGGATCAATTTACTCAGCCTTCAAACTCTTGGTTATCACGGTTTTAACTGTTAATTCATTGTGAATTTTGTTGTGTTTTGATGTCTTTGTGGTTGCGCTAAAGATCTTATTCATTTTGGGGTTTTATGATGAGTGTCTTTTAGGAATTTTTTATTAAGGTTTGCAAGGTGTTTTTATTAGTTATATTTGTCTTTTTTCTTTTCGGTTGCTTTGATCTTTTCACTTAATATACCTTGAATAAAACTCGCTTTGGCATTCAGCTGGTTGTGTGTTTTATGTTCAGTTTTTGTAGCGTCAATGTTAGAGTAATTACGTAACACTCATAACTACAATAAATAATTAGATTAAACATAAGGACATAACAATGAACATCAGTTCCTTTAACCCTCCTCGTAGAACTTTAATGGGGCCTGGACCCTCAGATATTTCCCCTCAAGTATTACAGGCACAAAGTCGCCCCATTATTGGTCACCTAGATCCTTTGTTCGTTAATATGATGGACGAGATAAAGAGTTTGCTGCAGTACGCCTTTCAAACTCAAAACCCGCATACCTTCGCAGTGTCTGCCCCAGGTTCAGCTGGTATGGAAACCTGTTTTGTTAACTTAGTAGAACCTGGCGATAAGGTAATAGTTTGCATTAATGGCGTATTTGGTCAGCGCATGTTGGAAAACGTAGAGCGATGCGGAGGGGAAGCTGTTGTCGTGGAAGATAGCTGGGGCACTGCGGTATCTATCGATAAAGTCAGTCAAGCCCTTGAGCAACATGCAGATGCAAAAATCCTTGCCTTCGTGCACGCAGAAACCTCTACCGGCGTTGCATCTGACGCCCAGGCACTTTGTGCTTTAGCAAAACAACACAACTGCCTCACTATTGTTGATGCAGTGACTTCTCTAGCTGGGATCCCAGTTAAAGTAGATGAGTGGGGCATTGACGCAATCTATTCTGGTAGCCAAAAGTGCCTTTCTTGTGTGCCAGGTTTATCGCCAGTCAGCTTTAGTCAGGCAGTGGTGAATAAATTAACTAAGCGTAAAACCAAGGTTCAAAGTTGGTTTTTAGATCAAAGCCTAGTAATGGGTTATTGGTCGGGAGAGCAAAAGCGTTCTTATCATCATACTGCGCCGGTTACCGCTTTGTATGCACTGCATGAATCACTGCTTGCACTATATAAAGAAGGTTTGGAGCAATCATGGCGGCGTCATGCTGATTTGCACCAACTCTTAGCAGATGGCTTAGCTAAACTAGGTTTAGATTTAATGGTGGAAGCTGATTGTCGATTACCCCAACTCAATTTAGTGGCAATCCCTGATGGGATAGATGAAGCTGCAGTTCGCGCTAAGCTACTAAATAACTATAACTTGGAGATTGGTGCTGGTTTAGGTCAGTTTGCCGGCAAAGCATGGCGAATAGGCTTAATGGGCTACGCTGCTCGCAAAGAGAATGTGAGTTTGTGCTTAGCGGCATTAGCTGAAGTTCTTGGCGAAAGCTGATATTTTCTTTCTATACTTTGCCGAGAAGCCCGCATTGGCGGGTTTCTTTTTATTTGTCAGGCCGTAATTGCAAATAGTGAGAGCGTAGATGTACATTGATTTTTCAAGCATGAGTACGAATAAGGTTTATCATTGCATGACCCAAACCGTAGTGCCTCGCCCTATTGCATGGGTACTTAGCGACAACGGTGAACAGGCTTCTTATAACTTAGCCCCTTTTTCTTATTTCACTGCTGTTAGTTCTAATCCACCGCTAATGATGCTCTCTATTGGTAAAAAGCCTGATGGCAGTGACAAGGATACCAAGGTCAACATTGAAAAGCGGCGCCACTGCGTAGTGCACATCGCCAGTGCCGAGCAGGCCGAACAAGTGACCGAATCAGCCAAAACTCTGCCGCATGGAGAGTCAGAAATAGATCTCCAACAACTTGCTTTAAGCCAGTTCGATAGCTTTTCGCTACCAAGGCTTACTCATGCCCCCGTTGCTATGGCCTGCGAGCTTTATGAAATGCATGCAGTGGGTAATACACCACAGGCAATGATTTTGCTTAAAGTGCTCCACCTATATATAGATGAGCAGTTTGCCACACAGGCTGAAGGGCGAATCACCGTAGATACTAACCTGCTTAACCCTTTAGGGCGTTTAGGCGGGGGAGAGTATTGGGCAAACGGCAATAGCTTTTCTATACAGCGCCCAAAGTAAAAAGGGGTAAGGTTTGATAGTTAAGGTTGGGGCGAAATTTCAAAGCTGCTGCTTAATGGCTTTAGTTTGTTGTTTACTGGCCGCTTGTAGTAGCCAGCCAGAAAACAACTCCGTAGACCTTGAGCTTGCTAAAGACGCAAATAGCGTCCAACAACAAATGTTGCAGGTTCACCAGCAATGGCAAGGTACACCTTATCGCTTGGGTGGAACTAATAAAGCAGGTGTAGATTGCTCGGCATTTGTTCAACACCTTTATTTAGATGTTTACAGTAAAACCTTGCCGCGCACTACAGAACTGCAGTTAAACCAAGGAACAGCCGTTCTGCTAAGTCAGGTTAAAACCGGCGACCTTATTTTCTTTAAAACCAGTTATAAAGTGCGGCATGTCGGAGTGGTGTATGATCAAAATCACTTTCTCCATGCATCAACATCTAAAGGTGTGATCTTCTCGCGGATCGATAATGTTTATTGGGCACCAAGGATCATCGCGATAAAACGCCTTTAAACGCGGATAAAATCGCCAACAAAAGCCCCTCCTGATTACTATCTGAACACTTAAACGTGTTTCTGTGATTTTCTTCAAAAAACGCTTGCACCTGAAACGCGCATCCCTATAATGCACCTCCACTGACACGGCACGCAGCGCACTAAAGCGAGGTAAGGCTAAGTCAGGGTTGGTAAGGCCTGAGGCTTTATTAGCGGCTCAAAAACTTCTTTTTAAAATCTTTTAAAAAGCGGTTGACAGCCACAGAGGAAAGCGTAGAATGCGCACCTCGCTTCGACAAGAAGCAACGCTCTTTAACAATTTATCAAGCAATCTGTGTGAGCACTCACAGGGCCTTAAGCGAAAAAATTAAGCTTAAGTGAACTGGAGTCTTGCACTGTAACAACAGTAATAATTTCAGT
>NZ_UNRE01000014.1 GCF_900537085.1 Agarivorans sp. Alg241-V36
AGATTAATTCTCACTAGGACTTTAAGTCCTCTGAAGGGCCGTTGGAGACTACAACGTTGATAGGCAAGGTGTGTAAGTGCTGTGAGGCATTGAGCTAACTTGTACTAATTACCCGTGAGGCTTAACCATACAACACCTAAAGGGTGTTGCTTATAGATACCTTATTTAGAAACCATGAATACTTGTTGTACTCATGAGATGTTTCAGCTTTTTCGAATGTTAAAGACAACAGTTTTTGCCTGGTGGCAATAGCGTTGTGGACCCACCTGATTCCATGCCGAACTCAGAAGTGAAACGCAACTGCGCCGATGATAGTGTGGGGCTTCCCCATGTGAAAGTAGGTCACTGCCAGGCTCTCATACTAAGCCCTCGTCTTATGACGAGGGCTTTTTTATTGCCTGCGGTTTATCGCTTCGCTCTTTATACCCTATCTGCATTTAGCCTTTTTAAGGCGCTATGACTCTACCGGCTCTAGCACCTCACTCTCCTGCACATACAAGGTCGACCAATGATTACGCTTGGCTAGCTTCTTTGCGAGGCTAGCGCGCTCACTTAAATCATCGATGGATAAATTCGAAGCCGCTGTCCAGCGAGTAACACCTACCGCTAAACCTGTAAGGTGGAAAAAGCGTTGCTGACCCTCTCGATCCTTAGCAACAATGCCTTTGGCGTTGAGATCTTTTTGGCGATAAAGCGCTTCTCGTCGAGAATCAAACTTGTTAAGCAGTTGTAGAACCGAGGGTTGCCATTCTTGCTTAGTGAAAATGACTATAAAGTCATCGCCACCAAGGTGCCCAATGAAGTGGGCATGTTTGCTTAGATGTAGCCTTAATAGTTCCGCGACTAGTTTGATCATGCGGTCTCCACGTTCATAACCACAAATGTCGTTAAAGGGCTTGAAGTTATTGAGATCGAAGTACGCGAGGTCGAAGCAGGTTTTACTGGTGATTAGGTGATTAAGGCTGCGCTGCAAAGGTACATTACCTGGTAACGCAGTTAGAGGGTTGGCATAACGAGCAAGCTGCAATTTGTAGTCTGAAAGTTTGCGCATTACGTCAACGGCTAAGCCAATACCGTAATAACGGCTATCTTGGGTAACAATAAAAGCGGCATCTAAGCCACTGGCAGTATGTTGACTAAGCTTTCGTCCTATTTCACTTAAGCTGGTATTAACGTCGACAATAAGCGGTTTAATATCCATCAAGTCGGCTACTGTTTTTCGCTGATTTAGTGAGTGTCCATAAGGCCCAGAATATCTCGCTAATAGTTCATCACGCTTGAGTAAACCCAATACTTGTTGCTGTTGATTAACTACTGGAAGAGAGTGAATAGCCTTGTCTTCAAGAATGGTCTTCAACAATTCTTTTGAGGAGAGCTCTGGGTTTACGGTGTTAGCGATAGAGGCTAGTGAAAGAGCTGTATAGGGTTCACTGCTAGCTGGGGTACTAGGTCTTGTTTCTTGTTGCTTAGGTTTTGTAGAGGGACGCGCAATGTGAAAGCCTTGTAAATAGGGGATATCTAAGTTGACTAGTTGCTGATATTGTTCGGCATTTTCAATGCATTCTACAATGATCTGGCTGCCAATTTGCTCAGCGAGATTGACCATGGCACTAATGGCAGTACTGACTTTGCTATTCTCAAGTAATTGTTCGCAGAAAAAGCAATCTAGCTTTAAGTATTCGGGGCTAAGTTGTAACCAAGTTTTAATCCCTGCATAGCCAGCACCAAAGTCATCTAAAGCAAAGCTAATGGCCAGTTTACGTAAATCTGTTATGCAGTTTAGCAGCGCTTCATCAACGCTAATTGGCAGGTGTTCAGTGAGTTCGATAACTAAGCTGCCATTACAAGGAATTAACTGCTTAAAGCAGTGAGCGCCTTGTTGCTGGTAAACATACAGTAAGGTATCAGGTGAGAAGTTTATGAATAGCTGCCCAGCTAGATTTTGCTTATCGAAGCGCTGGCAAGCTAATTGGGCACAGAGGAATTCAAGCTCATGTTGTTGGCAGGATTGGCGCGCAAATTCAAATAGGGTTAAAGGCGAGCGGAAGTAGCTATTTTGTGGGCCTCTAGATAAGGCCTCATAGCCTAAAGCTTGGTTATTGTTGTGATCCCAAATGGTTTGGAAAGCAGTATCAAGGCTTTGTTGGCTAATCAGTGTCTCAAACTCTTCCTGTAACTTGGCTCGCATCCTGCCGCCTCTTTTATTGTTGAGTACATAGGTGTAGCAGCTAATGTTTGCAAAGGTGTTACAAATAGATGAAGGATGAATTTGTGTTTATATTTATACGCTTAGTACTGCTTTACTTGAGTAATTGATTAATTTCCTGCATTTGCGCCGAGCTAAGAGGGCCTTGCTCCATTGCGGCTGCATTACTTAGCACCTGAGCTTGGTTACGAAAACCGGGAATAGGTAAGGTGTGTTCTCCCAAGCCCCAAATCCATGCCAAGGCACCTTGGTTAATGGTTCTTCCCTTGCTCGTTAATATCGACTGAATACCAGCAAGCTTTTCGAGTAACTCGGGCGATGCTTTACCGTTCACAAAGTACTTAAGCCATTCAGGGTTAATACAGCGAATGTCATCTTTATCTAAGATCCTTGAATGCTGATACTTACCTGATAATAGGCCCATAGCAAGTGGACCTCGGTTGATGGCGGTTTTATTGTGTTGAGCACAAAAATCTACCATTGTGCTGTTTTGGTCTAATACGTTATTTTGAAACTGAAAGGCAATGCAGTGCTTAGCTGGCGCAAAGGCTTTAGCCCGATCTAAATAGTCAGTACTCCACGCATAAGCGCGGATCTTACCTGCCTTTACCAAGTGTTCTAAGCTATCGATAATCGCCGCTAGGTTTTCAACAGGGTAGTCATTTAGGTGCAACTGATATAAATCGATATATTCAGTGCCTAAGCGTTTTAAGCTATTTTCGCAGTGGCAAATGATTGCGTCATGTTGATCAAAAATGCCGCTAATCGTTTTGGTTTCTTCATCAAACTCTAGGCCAAATTTAGTGGCAATAATGGCCTGCTGGCGTTTGTTGGCTAAGGCTTTTCCCAATACGCTTTCGCTGTGACCAGCCCCATAGACTGCGGCAGTGTCAAAAAAGTTAATGCCAGCATCAAGTGCAGCGTGAATGGCTGAGATTGATACTGCGTCGTCGACTTTCCCCCAGCCACAAGGCTTGTTGTCTTGGTCAAAGAAAGGCCCGCCAATCGCCCAACAGCCTAAACCCATGGGGCTTACTTTCCATTCACCTAATTGTCTTTGTTGCATAGCATTATCCTTATCTGATTATTAAGCCTTCTAGCGATTACCTCGAACCCAAGGACTAACCTCTTGATGATAGAAATCGGCAAGCTTGGTATGAAGATCTTTGCTTAAGGGAGTGTGGCCTGAGTATCGAGTATTTTGCTGAATTTGTTCTGGTTTGCTGGCTCCCGTAATCACGCTGGTAATTTGCGGGTGATCCAGTAGCCAACGGATTGCACACTCGGCAAGTGCTAAGTCAGCTGGAAGTATGGACTGTAATCGCTCTACTAAGCTCAAGGCTTTATCTAACGGTAAGCCTGCAAAGGTTTCGCCAACATGAAAGGCTGCGCCATCTCGGTTGTAGTGGCGATGATCACTTTGGTCAAACTTGCGCTGCGCGGTAACTGCGCCACTTAACAAGCCGCTGGCATAGGGTAAGCGGGCAATAATGCCTACTTGCTGGGCGGCGGCTAAATCTAATACTTCTGCCAATGCATCTTGTCTGAAAAGGTTAATAATAATTTGTAGGCTAGTTAAGCCTGAGTCTTGTAAACAGAGTTTTGCCTCTTCCATCGACTCGACACTTGCGCCGTAGTGCTCTATCAATCCCTGCTGTTTAAAGTCGGCTAGCCAAGTGAATATTTCGCCATCACGTAATACTTCTGTTGGCACACAATGTAACTGAATTAAGGGAATGCGGGCTAACTTTAAGCGCTCTAGGCTGGCTTCAATGCTTTGTTTAACTGCTTGCTTGGTATATTGCTGAGGATACAAACTGCCGTCTCTACCAAGCTTGGTGGCAATGCTTATATCAGGTCGTTGCTGATAAAACCGGCCGAGTAGCTGTTCACTAAGTCCAGCGCCGTAGACATCTGCAGTATCATAAAAACGCACGCCGCTTTGATAGGCTTGCTCAAGAATCGCCATAGACTGTGCTTGGCTAACAGGGCCAAAGTCACCACCTAGTTGCCAGCAACCTAAGCCTATTTCGCTTAATACTAAGCCACTTTTACCTAACACTCTGTTCTGCATTGTTAATCCCGTTTTAACTGGTTTTAGGCAGTGTAAGCGTTTTATGTTGTTTGATATTTAGCTAGTATTAAAAATGATTGTTCGAAAATTTGGATTAATATGTTTGCAGGGCTCGTTGATTTTGTCACCGTTGTTGAAACTGGTAGCTTTACCGCTGCTGCAGATAAACTGCATAGCTCTAAGGCAAGTATTAGCCAAAGGGTGAGTGATTTAGAGCACCGCTTAGGGGTGCAGTTACTCTATCGCTCTACCCGTAAGCTACGCCTAACCGATGCCGGCGAGAGCTACTATCAAAGCTGTCGCCAAGGGCTGGAGCTATTAGAAGATGGTGCTTTGGCGGCTCAGCAGTTGCAGCATCATTTACAGGGGAAGATTAAAATTAACTCCTTGGGCGGCATTTTTGCTGAACAGTGGTTAGCGCCAGCTTTGCTGGCATTTCGCCAAGAGCAGCCCAATATTGATATTGAGTTAGATTTATCCTCGCAACGCGAAGACTTGTTAAGTTCACCTTTTGATATTGTATTTCGAATGGGAGCTTTGCCTGATTCTAGTTTACAGGTGCGAGTATTAAGCCAGTTAAACACTCACGTGGTTGCCAGCCCAAGTTATTTGGCCGCCAATGGGCAACCCCAACACCCAGAAGAGCTAAGGTACCACCAATGTATATGCGGCACGGTGTCGCAATGGCCTTTTCAAAAGAATAATCAGAAGTTGCTGGTATCGGTGAGCGGCTCGTTTGCCTGCCCTAATGGTCATGTATTGAAACAGGCTGCGCTAGAAGGGCTTGGTTTTATTCGTACTCACGACATGTATTTAAGAGATGCTTTAACCGATGGGCGCTTAAAGCCAGTGCTAGAAGATTGGCAAGAGCTTAGTCAGCCCTTATGGATGGTATTTCCGCCAGCGCGTTACCGTTCTAAACGGGTAACCAAGTTAGCCGATTGGCTGGTAGACTACGCTAAAAGAAAGCCTATTTAGCCTTGCCTTTAGTTGCATGACTTAGGCTTTCGCTGTGAGTACATACAAGGATTATCAATGGACAGTTCACCCAATAGCGCCTTACTCAGCGAGGCTGAATATCAGCTACACACCCAGCGCTGGGTTAAAGATTTTGTAGTTGAATACAATATCTGCCCCTTTGCTAAACGCGAGTTAGAACGAGGCAGTATTCGTTATGAAGTGGCGATGAGCGCAGACATAGAGGTGTTGCTGCAGGCCTTAATTGCAGAGTGTCAGCTGTTAGACGAACAGCCAGAGATAGAAACCAGCTTGTTTATTACGCCCGAGTTAGGTGACTTTGAAGATTATTTAGATTGCCTACATTGGGCTGAGCAGCTCATGAGAAAGCAGGGCTACGATGGCGTGTATCAGTTAGCCAGTTTCCATCCTCAATATTGCTTTGCCGGTGAAGCAGAAGCAGAGCCAAGTAACTATACTAATCGTTCGCCTTATCCAATGTTTCATCTAATTCGCGAAGATACGGTGAGCCGCTTAACCCAGTTACATCCAGATCCCGAAGGGATCCCCGAGCGCAATATTCAGCTCAGTGAAGAACTGGGGACCGCGTCACTAAAACAGATTTTAGCTAGCTGCAAACTGTAAATTAGAGTAAATGCTTTAATATATCGCTTTGAAATTAATGAATTATTTGATTATCCTTTGCCGGAGAATTTTACAGGAGGTGATATGTCTTTAACGATAACTGCGGCCGAAAAAGCAATTTTGGCGGATTTGTCTATTCCCCCTCGGCCACAAGTTTTGTTAACGATTACCCAGGAAACCAAAAAAGCCGAGCCTGATGTAACTGTTATTGCCGAAGCGATTGCCAGTGATGTGGGTATTTCTGGGGCAGTGTTACAAATTGTAAACTCTGCCGCGTTTCGTCGTCTTAATGAGATTAAGTCGATTCACCAAGCGGTAATGACGCTTGGTATTAATCGGGTATTTCCTATCGTTAAAGCGGTTGCCTTAAAAGGGGCGATGCCAGCTTCAAAAGTACTCGATAAGTTTTGGTTAGAAGCAAACTTACTGGCCAGTTGCGCAGCCGCCACCGCTGAAGAGCTGGGCTTTGAGTCAGCGAAAGACAATGCTTACATGCTGGGCTTGTTTCACCAAGCGGGTGTACCAGCGTTAATGCAGTCTTTTCCTGAATACGAGAAGCTACTGGCTGAGGCAAATGAGATGGGGTGGGCACAACTGGCAGATCGTGAGCGCAGTGAATATGGTACCACCCATGCCACGGTAGCAGCTTTAATCGCCCAGCAATGGAGCTTGCCTAAAGTGATGGTAGAAGCCATTTATTATCAGCATGATGCCGATGGTTTATTTAGTTCACAGGAGTTAGGTAAATCGTCACTGTTGATGTTAGCCATTCTCAAAATTGCCCGTATTGTAGCCTATCGAAAGCTTGGCGTGAGCAGTGAAGAAGAAGCTTGGCAAGAGAGTTATGACGGCTTGTTGGCATTTTTGAATTTAGAAGACCAACAATTAGAAGATACCTTAAGTGCAGTGGCTGACGCTCAAGCTTAAGCAAAAAGCGCTGACAAAAAAGGCTAGCGAATAAGCTAGCCTTTTTTATGTCTACAAAAATTAGAATTTGTAAGCTACGTCAACACCCCAGTTACGGCCTGGCTGAGTGTAACGGTCTAAACCTTGGTGGTCAGACTCTTTGCCATCTAGGTCGGTGTAGCTCCAATACTTTTGATCTAAGGCGTTAAACAAGCCTGCTCTCAGTACTAAATCGTTTACTGGTTGGTAGTAGGCAGTTAAATCTAGCAATGCGTGGCCAGGAGCGTGTGCATTGTTCTCGGTAGACCAGTCGTCTGCTTTCTTAGCTGCAACCATTGTAAGGTTTAGTGCGCTACCCCATAGTTTGTCCTGGTGGTCGTAACCCAACCCCCACACTGCTGTAAGTGGTGCTACAGAATCTAGCGCGCTGCCATCTTCTTTGTTTTTGCCCTGTGCGTAGGCTACGCTCAAGCGGCTGTAGCTACCCTTAGGTGCTCCAAAAGCTTCATCTAGCCAGTAGTTACCTTTAAATTCCACACCATAAATTTCTGCTTCACCAATGTTTTCATTGATGGTAATACCCGCTGGATAGCTTGGGTCACTGTAATCCGTTACCGATTGAATGAAGTTGGTGTAGTCATTGAAGAAGCCCACTAACTCCATGCTAGAAGCAGTTGTGTTAGCGCGTAAACCTAACTCGTAGCTTTGGCTCTCTTCTGGTTTAAGGTTAGGGTTAGACAATGTGGCATAACCGTGACCGCTGTTATCAAAGGCGTAATAAAGTTCTTCAAGGGTAGGGGCTCTAAAGCCTTCGCTATATTGAACAAAAGAGCTAAATTGCTGATTCCAATGATATACCGCGCCTAAACGTTTGGTTAGTGCGTCACTGTTATGTTCTTCAAAGCCGCTGCTGGCATCTGGTGTTGCTTTGTAGTCGTCGTAACGTAAGCCCGCAGTAACCACTAAGCGTTCGTCCATTAAGTACATGTGATCTTGAATGAAGATCCCGCGCTTTTCTGCCTCTGCTTTAGGTACTTCTGGCGCACCCGGATCTACTGTGCCGCTGTCGTAATAATGGGTACGGTAATCCAGCTCGAAGTCGCTATTGATGGCAGTAAAACCGTAGCTAATTTCGTGGCTGCCGTGGTCAAACTCAAGCAGTTTGTTGAACTGAGCGTCAAACTGTAAGGAGCTGTCTTCACCATTACGTTCACGGTTACGGCTACCGTATAAGTCGGTAGTGTCGTAGTTGTTGTGCTCTGATTTACTTTGCTGATGGCTAAGTTGCCAGAACAAATCATCAAAAGCGGCATTGTTCGCTAACCAAGTGTGGTTAATGCCAACACGGCTGCGAGTGTCTTTGTCTTCGCCGGTTACATTGGTGTAGGTAAAGCCTGGGAATATGCTATAGCCTTCGTTACTCAGGATGGTTGACTTAGATTCGCGCTGGTATAGCTCAGCCACTAGGCCAAAGGTATGTGCATCACTTAAGGCGTAGTTGGTTTTTAATAGTAGGTTGTGAGAATCAAAGTCAAAAGGATCTGCTTGTCCACGATCTCGGCCATTAACATCAGCACCAGATGAGTGAGCTTTGGTTTCGCTACCATCACGATAGGTGTAAATGGCTAGGCCCTCCCATTTTTGGTAGCGCTTGGCTAACTCAATGGTAGTTTTGTAGGCTTCATTAGAACTGGCGTAACCGGCTTTAAGTGCAACATGGTTGCTGTCGCCTTCTGCTAATACGTCTTCAGGGTTTTTAGTTCTTAGCAATATTGCGCCGCCTAAAGCGTCACTACCATAAAGGCTAGAAGCAGGGCCCTTGTTAATTTCAACCGCGCTTAGGGTGTCAATTTCATAAGAGTTTGGTCCCTTATTCATTACATCACCACCGGGATTATAAGCAGTAGGCTGCTCTATTCCGTCTACCATTAGCTTAATGCGGTTGCCCTCTAGGCCACGAATATTAAAGCCGCTGGTGCCAAAACGACCCTGTCCGGTAGTGCTTACGCCGGGTTCGTAACGAACTGCATCTTCTAAGTCATTCGCCATTTGCTGTTCTAGTTGCTCAGAGCTTACCGAGCTAACACTAGAAGAAATGTCTTTTACTGATTGTTCTGTACGGGTTGCTGATACCACCACTTCGTCAAACATGGTGCTATTTGTTTCAGCGTAAGCGAGGGGGCTAAGACTAAGAATTACGGCATTAGCGATAAGAGTGCGATTGAGTGCTTTCATAGTGTCAGGCTTGTTCCTTATCCTGTTAGATACTAAATTACGTGCGACTATACATAACACGAATGAGAATTAAAATCATTTAGATTTAATAATGGTTTTGTAAGTAGTTGCTTTTTAAAGTACCAAGGTAGGAATTTGGCTTGAATATGTAGCTGGCCTGCGAGACTTGGGCTTATTTTTTAAAGAATTATCACTCGTGATGAACTCGAAATTTGCTGTCTTAAATCTATTCGATTAAGTGGGATATACTAAGCTTTAGTCATCTATGCCAAGGTTTCAAGCTGCAAGGATGCCTTGGGTAACTAGCTTCACACTAAGGAAGGGATAACAGTGCTATCAATAAATCGTGTCGTATGTTTGCTTTTTTGTTGCTTGACAATAAGTGCCTGTAAAACTGTGGGAGTAGGCTCTGGTTTTGAGGAACGACCTGTAACCCAAGTCACTGACATAGCCAATAATGTGCAGTTTAACCAAGCGATAGTATGGCTAGACAGCGCTCAGCAAGGAAAGCGTGGTGTGCGATTTTTAAAGGGTGAATATCAATTAAGCGCTGAGGACGATGAGTATTGGTATTTTCAAGCACCATTAGTGATTGAGATGGCCGTGCTGGAAGGTGGTAATGTTGTGGGCGGTAAAAAAATGCCAGGTGGGTTAATGCTGGCTAAAGATGAGTTAGCAGCCGTTCCGGCGGCGGCCTACATTGATAAAGAAGCAGATAGCAAAATATTGGTGCTGAAAATGGGCCAAGATTTTATAGCTTTGAAAGGTGAGAAGTGGCAGCAACAGTAAGGATGAGTTCTTGCTTAATGTGGCGGCCACATTAAGCAAGCCAATCAATTACAGAAGTGGCACCGACATTAAGCTGTCGTGAGCGGTGATAAACAAGTATTTCTCGTCGGCAGATAGGGTACAGTTAGCGGTTAAGCGTTCGGTACGTATTTTGGCAAGTACCTCTCCCGTTGGCGAAAACAGCCATACGCCTCCCGGCCCAGTAGCAAATATATTGCCACTAGAGTGAACCACCATTCCATCTGGTAAACCTTGTTCACCGGCTACACCTAGTAAGGCTTTAGCGTTGTAAAACATACGTTTGTTGCTGATGCTGCCATCTGGATTCACATCGTAAGCTAGCCAGCGCGGATGTTTATCATCAGACACTGCAACGATTAAGGTTTTTTGATCTAGGCTCAGAGCGATACCATTGGGGTAGTTAACGCTGTTGTCGAGCAGCTGCAATTCTCCGCTGGTGCTTAAGCGGTAAATCCCTTGAAACTCTAACTCTTTGCGTTGGTCATCTATGCCTGCGTTAAGGCCATAAGCGGGATCGGTAAAATACAAACTACCGTCACTATGGTAAACCGCATCATTTGGGCTGTTTAAGCGTTGCCCCTGGTACTCTCCAGTTAGTGTTGTGAATTCACTTTTAGGTTTGTCTAGTGCGGCATCCATACGGGCTACGCGGCGATCGCCTTGTTGCAGCAATACTAGTTGGCCGTTTTGATCTAACAACAAGCCATTAGAACCTTGTCCGTAATCGCCTTCTTGTAGGCCGGTAGCTCCCGAGTTTTCTAGGTAAAGCTCAGTACCTTGATTGGGTTGATACTTTACAATGGTGTTATTAGGAATATCGGAAAACAGCAAGAAGCCGTATTGCTCAACCCAAACCGGTCCTTCTGTCCAGCGGTAGCCCTTTCCGCGGATGCTAATTTTTGCATCAGTTGCGATAAACTGCTGCGCTTGTGGACTGATAAACTCGATAGAGCCAACGGTTTCTGCGGCATCGGCAATCGAGAGTTGCTCAGAAGTGCTTGAACAAGCACTCGCAAGCAAGCTAGTGGCTAAAACAAAGGCAGTTCTCATTAAACATTCCTTTTATCATGATGAACAATAAATACATTTGGTTAATGAATTTAAAAAATTGGTTGTCCATTTTGTTGTTGTGATAAAAAGAATACAAGTGATTAGGTTCACTGTTTCTGCCTGAGTCTCACTTTTGAGCTTTACCCTAAGGCTAATACCTAGCTAATTCTGATAATTGGTCATCCAGTTTGAATTAAATATGGAAAGCCAGCTAAGTTTTAGTGCCAACTCATTTCCTATACTGTTCGTTTTGGGCGTCGTTGGCTAAGTAAAAGTAGCACAAGCCCTAAGCCAATTAACCACCAAGTTTTTGGCTCAGGCACTGTTGCTGGTGCCAATGAGCGACCGGTAATCGCTTCTCGTTGAATGCTTACGGTATGGTTGTCGGTTTCAAAATTGCGGCCGTAAAAGCGGATGGCGGTAATTTTGTCGGCTTCGCTTTCGGCAAAAAGGTTAACGTAGCCGTAGGGTTCGCGCTTGTTACCCTTAACACTGGTTGGGCTGCCATAGTGAGCAGGATCTAGTACGGCAGCATCAAGAATTTGTTCGGTGTTAAATGACAACTGCTCCGATTGAGTGCTAATGCTGAGTTGATTGCCTTTGTCACCGGCGCTCCACCAAAAACCAAAGTAACCAACGGCTTGATTAAAGCTTAGTTCTACCGCGCTTCTGTTCGGGATAAATAAGTACTTACCTTCGCCGTGCGCCCCGCCAAATACGCCAAAGTTAACCACCTTGGCTTGGCCTTTATCTACCGTGTATTCGCCAAATGCATTTTGATAGCCATTGTTTAACTGCGATGTGCTTAAGCTGTCAAAGCTTTCGGTATAGCTAGGGCCGCTAATTTGTGAGTCCTGAATACCGGGAGCCTCAATGGTGTAAATGATCCCAGCATGGCTTGAGAAGCTAATGCAGGCAGTAAGTAATAAAGCGTGTGATACAAAATTCATAATGACCTCGGCAACTAACATTGTGGCGCTGTTTAGCGCTTCGTTAGCTTTAACTATCTAGTTTCATGCCAATTCGAAAATAGATAATATTTACAAAGGTTTAATATGTTTATTCAAAGCTTAATGAAGTGAAAAGAAGAAGCTTACTGTGGCGTTTGCAAATTGCAAAAGTCGGCTGAATACAGCCGACTTTTGGTTTATTGAATCGCTTTTAAGGAGAGGGTGAGTGAAAACTTCGCCACCACTTCATCACCGCTAATAGAGGGGCAAGTAGCATTAATAGTAACAGCTTGGTTAACTCGCTCACCACTTTGCATGGTTTGCTCTAGCATTTGGTCGATAAGCTTGCCATCTGTACAGCTAAAAATAACGTCTGCTTCCGGGCGTTTTAAAAACTGTCCTTCAACGGCTTTAAAGGCCAGAGAAACCTTTTTACCGTGCTGCTCGGCTTTAGCTATTGCTAAAAATCCACCGGCTACGTCTGCGCCTACTGCTAAGGTGCCAAAGTACATACTGTTGAGGTGGTTTTTGGTACGGCGTTTAAGTGGGATTTTAACAATCACCTTTTGTTCATCCATCTCTAGGATCTTAGGACGGCAGTACCAAATTAACGGTACTTTGAACATTCCAAATAAACTCAACATTAAATTGGCTTTACGCACACTGGGAAGCATAACTTTTCCTTGCTTAAGAGGTCTTACCAGTAGAGCTTGTTGTTAACAAAAAGTCAACATTTGTTGCTTGGCTTATTAAAAATCAGACCAGCCAGCGCCCACAATAAAGTGCAAGGTGGTGTCTTCTGGACCTCTAGCCACATCTATCCCGGTGCGTAAGTTAAAACGTCTAGCCATTAGGTAGCGAAAACCAAGGCCTTTGGCATAGCGGTTAGGAGTATCTCCTAAGTTTTGTTCAGCGCTAAATGCTTGGCCAACGCCACCAAATACAACCGCAGACCAACGTGCATCAAAGTCGTAGCGCAGCTCACCTTGCAAGGTCGCCATTCGCTCTCCTTGATAACGCATGGCCGGAATACCGCGCATATCAATAAAGGGCAGGGCGTAGTAAGGAGTATCACCATGGGCGCTTGAAGCAGATAAACGCATAGACCCTTGAAAGCTATTGCCAAGGTAGCTAAAGCCAGAGAACTCGCCAGAGGCTATTGAGTAGTCGTTGTCACCGCCAAAGTAGTCGGCGTGTTTGGCATAACTCACGTTACCATATAAGCCTTGGTTAGGGCTAAACGAATTATCTCGAGTATCGTAGTTAAGTAACAAACTTACCCCACCATCCTTCATGCTTAGCTGAGGCTTTAAATAATCGGGCAGGTTGCCAATAGAAAACTCACTGTCGCTGTTTAAAAAGGTGTATTTTGCGCCAGCAAACCAGGGGCTATCGCCTAAGCGAAAGCGGATTTGTTGCAGTAAGTAAGTACCTTTTAGGTTAACTCTAATGGGGATATCGCCAATTCCCCCATCGCTGGGTAGGCGAAAGCTATCAATGTTGGCATCCACTCCAGCAATTGCCCCTATGTAGCGAATACTGTCTTGCTTCCATATACCCATATGAAAAGCCCCCGCGCCGCGAGTACCGTTTTCAGTCGCCAGCCCTAATAAACCCGACACACTAGGAGTAAGTTTTAGCGGGGCATTGGGATCATCTGGCTCTTCATTTTGCAGTTCTTCATTATCATGAAAAAACGCTAATACTAATCCACCGCCATAACCTACTGCGGGGTCGGTAATAATAATCGGTACTGGTAGAAAGCCTACCGCGTTATCTACTAGCCATTGGCTGGCATCCATACGGCCGTCGGTTGGATCAACAAATTGTTCAAAAAAATCAGCTTGGCTATGTCCTGCAGAAAACAATAAGGGTAAAGCCATAGCTAAAGATGAAAGGCGCATATTTCATTCCTTGAAATAGTGGGCAATGTGATATCAAACACTTAGTTAGAGTTTAGCCATTCGCTAAACAAAGCGATAGCTTTTTACGGTATTTAGCATGGGAAGCTTAAACGAAAAAAGCCTGCATAAATGCAGGCTTTTTAAAGGTGGTGCCCGGAGGCGGAATCGAACCACCGACACGAGGATTTTCAATCCTCTGCTCTACCGACTGAGCTATCCGGGCGACGGGCGCTATTAAACGAATTTTGCCGGTTTAAGTCAACCGAAATCAGTAAAAAAAATGAAATAATTGAGCTTCGATTAAATGGTGTACAGCAACTGGCAAAAGAATAAACAAAAAGGTGGCCTAAGCCACCTTTAGATAGTTTGGATACTGAAGTGATGGGTAATCACTGTTCTCTATATTGGCAAAGGGTAAATGCCTATTAGAGTGGGGCTAGTTAACGTGGTGAGTAAACTAGTGGCTAGTAAATGGGTAGATTTACTGCCTTTCCCGAGTATTTTTCACTGTAATTAGTATATTTAATATAAAAGGGTGAGTGTTTGTCTATATTGCGCTTTATTAGATTTTATTGGCAATGATTGTTGCTTATTGAGTTTTTTTGGGGTGAAATTAACCAAGTCTAGAATAAAAGTTAATTTTGGAGGTAAGTAATGCGCCTAGATCGCACCGATAGAAAGATTTTAGATCTGATGCAAAACAATGGGCGAATTAGTAATTTAGAGTTAGCTGAACAAGTGGGTTTGTCTCCATCTCCCTGTTCGCGGCGAGTTAAGGCCTTGGAAGATGCCGGACTAATTGCTAAGCACGTTACCTTACTTAATGAAAAAAAGCTTAATTTAAACCTTACCGCTTATATTCATATTTCTATGGATCGGCATACCCCCGAGCGCTTTGAGAATTTTCAAAAGATTATTAGTGCCTACGAAGAAGTAATGGAGTGCGCATTAGTCACCGGCACTGACGCAGATTACCAGCTTAAAGTAGTGGTAAGGGATATGGAGCATTATCAGGCGTTTTTATTGGGTAAACTCACCCGTATAGAAGGGGTTACTGGTGTGCGTTCTAGCTTTGTATTGCAACAGGTGTTTAGCCACACTGCTTTGCCCCTGTCGCAGATAAAATAAAAGCGCCAATTGGCGCTTTTAACAGTTTATGCTTGCTGGCGTTTTAAGAAGGCTTGGCGGCAACCTTCGTAGTTATCAATCAGCATGTCACTCTCTGCTTTTTCGTAGGGCAGCAAACTGCCTAACACCATGCGTTTTTGACCTTTACCGATAACTTGGCCATCTTCGCTAATGGTAAATTTAAGCAGAGCAACACCGCGCTTACCGTTAGGGATAAACTCACCGCCAACAAACTCCAAGTGAGGAGAACGAGTCGGCAGTTTCTCGAAATGCAGGCTCATGTTTTCGTAAATCACCAATGGGCGCTTGCGGTTAAGCATTAACCCTTGCTCTTCGAGCAGAGGCACTAAAATGTGTGGGAAGTTACGCCCAGAGAAACGAACATAGTCAGCGATAATATCGCCAATAATTTCTGCGTCTTTTAGGTTTTCACCACTGCGCTCTAGTTGCAGATATTCTTTACCGTTGCTATCTACCAGTAAGCAGTACTGCTCTTGTTGCTCAATACTTAGAGGGACGCCGTCGGTGACCATGCCGGCAAAGGTAAATTGCATGTTTTGGCTAAGACCTAGCTCGCTAAGCATTACCGAGAATAATAAATCACCAGGAACACAGAAGCGCGAAGAGTCTGCATCGTGAATGGCATTAAAGTCGTTGGCGACGCCTTTGGCAAAATCACAAGCTTGCTGTCTGCTAAATACAAACTGTTGATCTTCTCGACTAAAATATTGGTTTAAATTCATAACTCACTTTCTTTGCATGATGCGGCGAGCGGCGATTTTAGCAAAAATTGATTGGAGGGTGGTCATATCAGTATAAAAAGTTTTTTTTATATTTTTTCGAACGCAAATATTCTAGCCCCAAACTAGTGCTTTTTACTAAGCATCTCTTTTCGCTGAACTAATCAATTTTATCCACAAGGGCACTATTTCCAAAGTTGAGTTTTTTATCAAAAAAGGACTTTGCAAGCGATTAAATCTCCCCTACATTTATAGGGTGAAAGATAAATAGGTGACGAAAAAAGATATTTTTGAAGCTTTATTAGGAACCGCAGGCACATGGAATGAGCGAGTAAGCTATGGCGAAAAAGTCACGCTTTTGGGGAAGTATTGCGCTAGGCACAGTGATTGTTCTAGTGAGTGGCGCAACCACTTGGGTTGCCCTGTTCGACAAAGCGCCACCTGCTTATCAGTTAAGCTTTATGTTCCATCGCGCTGATGGAAGCACCACAGTAAATGTGGATTGTGAAAATCTTCATTACTCAATTCGTCAAACTTACCATGAACAGACTAACGCGAGTGAGGCTGTGCAACAGTTGTCTATGTTGGTGTGTTCAGATATATACGCCTTGCTGCAACAGGTTCCCAAGCAGTTGGCTTCGCCATACTCGGGCGAGCATAGCTCAGAAAAGCTGATTCGCTGGACCCAAGGTGAGGATGAATGGCATTGGCGTTGGCAGGATAATTACGACCCCTCGTTACGCCCGGTATTTACTCAGCTGGATGATTTGATGCGCAGAATGCCTGACTCGGCCATAGCAGGCGGAGCCAATATTTAACCCTCGGTTCCGCTAGCTTTTACCAGCGATAAAGTTTGGCTGTCTAAACTACTTAGGTAGGGTAATAAGGCGTTGGCAAGCTTCTCAGAGTCGTGGCGCACTATGTCGCTGTCTTCATCAATTAAGTCGGCATAAATCAGCTGATACTTGTTAGCCAGAGCCTCTAGATCATCAACCTCAACGACTTGTGCGCGCTCTAAGTTGTAGCTCGCTATCATTTCGTCACTGGGTATATGGTTATTCACCACCACAGCGTCTAGAGGGCGACCTAAATAGTGCTCTAAGTCTGAAATAAAGTGCTCTAAATTATAACCGTCGGTTTCACCAAACTTAGTCATAATATTGCTTACATACACAAGCTTAGCTTTGCTGCGCTTAATCGCTTCTTTAACGCCTGGCACTAAAAGATTAGGAATAATGCTGGTGAACAAGTCGCCAGGGCCTAATACAATCGCCTCAACAGTGTTGATGCGCTCAATCACTGGTGGGTAAACCCGCACTTGCTCGGCGTGGTGGGGAACCAAAAATACATTGGCTATTTTTTCTCGTTGATCGCCGCGAGGCAAATCAATGGCACTTTCACCAAAAATACGTTCACCGCTAGTAAGCTCAGCGACTAAGGTGGATTTATCAATGGTGACCGGCAAAATCTCTCCTTCAACATCGAGCATTTGCGCTAGGCCTTGAATACCCTCAGAGAAGGAACCGCTGTATTGCGAAAGCATGGTAAGCAGCATATTGCCGGCACTATGGCCAGACAAACGTTTGCCTTTAGTAAAGCGTTTTAGCAGTAGTTTACGGGCTAATTCTCGATAGGGAGAGAGGGCTAATACACATTTAAGAATATCCCCGGGCGGTAAAATGCCTAATTCGTCACGTAAGCGGCCGGTGCTTCCGCCACTGTCGGTCATCGACACAATAGCGCTAATCGCTAGGTGTTCTGCATCTCTAAGCGCCGATAGCAAAACAAAGTGGCCGCTTCCGCCGCCAATGGTGGCTATCGATAATGGGCGTTGTGGGGAATTAGGTCTCACTATCTACTCCGTGATGATTCTGCATTCCAATTGGCTAGATTAAGCTAAGCCGAGTATTAGGGCATTACCTGCCACTAAAGCCTAACTGTTCTCACTAGCCTAATTGAGTTTAGTACACTAAACAAAGCCTCTTAGCTTAGCAATGATAATTCTGTCATGGTCTTGACATCAAAGCGTCACTTTTTGGTCAAATATGCCTTTTAGATTAGCCATAACAGGGATGATGTGGCGTAAGTGATGACAACAAAACAGATCTATCAAAGCCTATGGCTTTCGGATATTCACCTGGGCTGTAAAGACTGCAAGGCAGAAATGCTGCTGCAATTTTTACAACAAACTAAAGCCAAGCGAATTTTTTTGGTGGGAGACATTGTTGATGTATGGGCCTTAAAACGCCGGGTATATTGGCCAGAGTCTCACAACCAAGTGCTGCAATACTTGATGAGTTTGGCCAAATCTGGCTGTGAGCTGGTGTACATTCCCGGTAATCACGATCAACTGTTTAAAGCTTATCACGGCATGGATCTCGCCGATGTGAAAGTGAGCAAGCAGTACCGCTATACCAGCATTACCGGTAAACAAATTTTGATGGTGCATGGCGATCAGTTTGACGAAGAGGTTTGCTTTGGCCGTTTTTACGCCAAGCTGGGCGACCACTTATACGATTTCTTACTATTTCTTAATCGCTCATCCAGTAAAATTCGCCACGCGCTGGGTTACCCTTATTGGTCATTAGCCGGCTATATAAAGTCTAAAATAGCCAAAGCTACCGAAGCGATTGCGCGTTATCGCCAAGCAGTAGTGAATGAAGCAGTGCGCCAAGGGGTAGATGTGGTGATATGTGGTCATATTCATCACCCAGAGCTCAGTGAGCAGCAGGGCGTTGTGTATGCTAACGACGGCGATTGGATAGAAAACTGCACCTTGTTGTGCGAAACCATGGACGGCCAGTTGCAATTACGCCGCTGGGACGACCGCCTAAAAACAACCGTAGAGCTTGAGTCAGTAAATCTTGCAGAGTCTCAAGCGCTAAGTGCTGAAAAAGTAGCTTAATTGATTATAAAATTGGCAGTTGCGCGCTGATTAAAAATTTTTTCACTCTGGACGTTGACAAGTACTGTGAAAATCCGTTTAATAGCGCTCGCTCGATACAGCGTATCAGCAGTACCAACAGTGTGCCGATTTAGCTCAGTTGGTAGAGCAACTGACTTGTAATCAGTAGGTCGCCAGTTCGACTCCGGCAATCGGCACCATCCTTTTAAAGCCTCGTCTTATGACGAGGCTTTGTCATTTCTAGCGCTTCTGTTTTAGCTATTTGGCATTTTGCTTGGGCTGGTTTATTCTGCTTTTTTCAAAGAGAGAATAGAGGAAGGCGCATGCTTAAAGCCCTTAAAGAGTTCTTACAGGCTACGCTAGATGGTAGCGATGAAGCAGAACTACCTAATGTAGAACTAGCAGCAACCACCTTGTTAGTGCAACTAAGCCAGAGTGATAACCAGCAAAGCAATGCCGAAAGTGCGGTAATACTTCGCAAAATAAAGCGGCTTTTTGAGTTAGACGATAAAGAAGCCGAGAATCTATTTTTGCAGGCGCAAACTCAAGCAAATCAAGCTATTTCGGTGTTTGACTTTACCCGTCATGTTAAAGAGTTGGATTACCAACTGCGTTACCAGTTTACTGAAGCGCTGTGGAAAGTTGCCTATGCCGACGGCACTATCGACCCGCAAGAAGAAGCGCTTATTCGCCAGGTGTCCGATCTTATCTACCTTAGCCATAGTGACTTCTTAAAAGCCAAAATGTCGGCTCAGCCTGCTTAAACAGCAGCAAATTCAGCAGAGAGTCTGCCAGTGTATAGATAAACTCATACCCAGCTCTGGGTATGAGTTTTTTGTATTAGCTTGAATACTCACTGCGAGCAACCGTTTGATGAAGTTGCTCTGCCATGCCCTCTAGCTGAGTGGCAATGCCGGTAAGTTGTTCGGTATTGTCTAATAGCGCAGAGCTGCTTTGCGAATTATGCTGACTAAAGCTTGATACCTCCGAGCTGGCATTAATCACCTCCGCTACTGTTTCTGCTTGTTGTTGCATCACTTTGGCCATTTGGCCTACGCCGCTAGAAATATCCTGCACCAAGCCAATAATGCTATGTAAAATTTCACCGCTTTGCTCAACCACCTTATAACCTTGCTGCACGTCGGCAGAACAGGTTTCCAGCAAGCCTCGAATTTGCTGGGTAGACTGACTACTGCGCTGGCTTAGCTCGCGCACTTGGTCGGCCACTACCGAAAAGCCTCTGCCTTGTTCACCAGCCCTAGCTGCCTCAATAGCAGCATTTAGCGCCAACAGGTTGGTTTGATTCGCAATATCACTAATCATGTCGGTAACGCTGTTTATCTGCTGGTTGCTGCTAAGAATTTTTTGCATCGATTGTTCGGTTTGGCTAATGGCCTGAGCGCTTTGCTCCGCATTGCCAGAAGCCTGCTGAGATAAGGCCAAAAGCTGCGAGGTAGACTGATTAGCTTGGTTTAATACCGTTTCCATTTGCGCCAAGTTTTGATTAATTTGAGTAATAGACTGATGTTGGTCGGCAGAGCTTTGAGCAATTTGCGCCGCTTTATTGTTCATCTGCTGTACGGTATTCGACATATCGCTGGCCGAACTCACTAACTGGGTAGAGCTATCGCTAGCGTGCTCCACCACCTGTTGTAGTTGCCGTTTAGACTGCTCAGACGCCTGCACCATATCTTGATTACTAAGCTGAGCCTGTTTAGCCTGACTAAAAGCTTGATCACGCAAGCCCAGCGCATAGTTTTGCCCAAGCCACAGCAAGACCAAAGGCAGTAAAAAGCCAGAGAACAGCTCAACTGCCATGGCGCGCTCTGGCAGCTGCATCTGCGGAAAGCTAACACCTTGATAGTCGGCTAGTAGCATTACAAAGCCAATGCTAAACAAAATCCCAGTCCATACATTTCCCCAAAAACGGTTACTGGCCAAGTAGCTAAGTAGTGACAAGGTTGGCAGCCAGAAAAGGTGAGGGGAGTGCAACAAGCCACCCGATTGATAAACAATGTTCATGGCGTGCAATACCATGCCGGTGAGCGCAATATTGGCCACCAATAGGTAATGCCAACCAGCGCGCAGCATAAAACTTGCTGCCAAGGTAATGCTAACCAAGGCCAATGAACTGGCAATAAGATCGGCGTGGGCATATTTCTGCCACTTAAATGCGCTGTAAATCCCCACCAATAAACCAAAGAACAAATAAAACAGCAGGGTTTTAACCGCTTGTTGGTGCTCGTTCTTAACCTCTGTGCGAGGGTTAAAGATACGTCCGTATATCTCTACTGGGTTTAGCATTGTTAGGCTCTTATTGTTATTAACAGGTCAGTCCACTTTAATGCTGACCTTGGTTTAACAACTTTGCAACATGCTAAAAAAGGAACTGTGCGTTAGTTAAAAAATAAACAATGCTGTTTTTGTTTGAATTTTCGTCAATCTAGCGGCTTTTATCTGCAAATTGTTGGTTCTTTGTGCGCTTGAACAAAAGCGCGCGATAAGCCCTTTACCTTTAAACTGGCTTATGTATAATTCGTTTCCGTTGCAGGGGCGTAGTTCCAATGGCAGAACGTCGGATTCCAAATCCGAATGTTGGGAGTTCGAATCTCTCCGCCCCTGCCAAATTTTAAAGGCCAGCTAATCAGCTGGCCTTTTTCGTTTCTGCGCTTGCATACAATTGTCCCAAATCCTGAGCTGATAAAGCACTATAGGTTTCATCTACTGTACTTGATGTTTGAAGAGCTTTGCTTTGCAATATTTCGTACAAATATTGCTCCATTTCTGTATTGACAATTATATTATAAATCTGTAAAAAGAAATGTATAAATAAAAAACAGGTTCATTGTCTAAGTGATTTTGAACACTGTATATGTAATACAAAAACGGTAAATAAAATTAGTACATGGATGTTAACAAACTTGTGTTCTTACGCAGGTTTGGCTGTTCTCTATTCATCGCTTTTTACATGGATGTAAGTGCTGCTGAGCCTCCTTTTTCTCTGCCTTTGAGCCCAAATGATCAATCTGCGATCGAATCAGTTCAAAAAGAGCAATTAGAACAACAATTACTGCAACAAGAAAAACTCAAGTCATTGACTAGTCTGCCCGAAATCGAAGAGCAGCAGTTTGGTGATGATGGAACGTGTTTCGCTATAAGTGAAATAAGGTTTCAAGGTGCTAGCTTATTATCTAAACATCACCAGCGAGAACTAACCTCTAATATAGATTTGAGCTGCGTAGGTCTTACTCATATCAATCAGCTGCTTAAAGATGTGACTCAATGGTACTTGTCTAAAGGCTATGTTACCTCGCGAGCATACTTATCAGAGCAAGACTTATCTTCAGGGGTATTAGTCATTACCGTAATGGAAGGTCGAATTGAATCGGTCAGCTTTCGCGGTATAGACACTAAGTTTCATGGCTGGTCGACGCCTGCTAAATCTGGAGACATATTAAATCTTAGAGATATTGAGCAAGGGCTCGATCAATTAAATCGTTTACAGCGCTATCAAGTTTCAATTGATCTTAAGCCGGGCAGTAAAGCCAGTGAAAGTAAAGTCTATATAGATGTTCAAGACCTAGGTTGGCTTCATTTGAGGGTTACACTAGGAAATAGCGGGCAAGAATCTACCGGTGAAGAACAGTTGGCTTTAGGCGCCAACTTCGATGATTTAATCGGTATTTCAGAAAGCTGGAAATTTAATTTTAGTACTGCTTTGTTACCAGACAAAGGGGCTGAGAGTGAGAATATTCTTCTAGGCTTCGATGTTCCTTTTGGCTATTGGACAATGAATTACCAATGGAACCGTTCGGCATATCAGTACACCTTCAATCCATTTGGTTTTGACATGAAGTCTAATGGCAATAGTCATAACCACCGTTGGATGCTTCACAGGAATTTTTTTAGGGACGACCGGAGTAAATGGGGAGCTCGACTTTCAGTCAATCATCGTCGAGATGACAACTATTTGCAAGGCTTGTTACTTACAAGCTCTACTCGAGAGCTGAGTTCTCTAGAGCTTAGCTTAGAGACGAGTCAACGCTTTGGGAATCTGTTCTCTTCAGCAAATCTGGCGTGGCGTCAAGGGAGTTCTCTTTTTGGCGCAGAAACCGATGAAAACAAGGGAATTGGCGTACCAAAAGCTGAGTTCAATAAAGCCTCTATTCAATTAAGCCTTAGCGCTGTACTCCCATCTAATTGGACCTATCAGAGCAGCCTATTTTATCAATATTCTCCTGACATGCTCTACGGAACAGAGCGAACAAGTATCGGCGGCCAGTATTCGGTTCGGGGCTTTAAAGGTAAAAGCATTTCCGGGGACAAAGGCGGATATTTTAGAAATAGCGTCGATAAACGTTTACCTCTTTTACAGGGTAACTCTTGGCTTAGTAGTTTCTCCTTAGGTGTGGGTTTAGATGCAGGGCTTGTAGCAAATAACGCGAGTGATAATTTCTCTGAGGGGCACTTAGTGGGCACTTCTGTAGCGTTAAAGGCGCAAGGAAAAAATCAAAGTAGTCAATTAACTGTGGGCGCTCCCTTGTGGGCTCCCGAGTGGTTAAAGGCCGATGATTGGGTCATGTACTGGGAACTTGCCGTTCAGATATAAGTGTGGAGCAAAAAATGTTGAAAAATAGGTTGTTACAGCAAAGTTTGGTTCATGTGCTGTCTGTTGTTTTGGTGTTGAGCCCTAGTCATCCGGCGTTTGCTAATCTTTCAGTTGCTGAAAACGTTAATCAGAATACTAATCTTGGCGTGGCAGGAAACGGAGTGCCAGTTGTTAACATTGCTACTCCAAATGGAAATGGTATCTCTCATAACCAGTTTTCAGAGTACAACGTTGGTCAAGAAGGCTTAATTCTTAACAATAGTACTCAACAATTTGCTCAATCTGAGTTAGGTGGCTTGTTAGGTAATAATGCCAACTTGAATGGGAGTGGAAGTGCAGAGTTAATTCTCAATGAAGTCATTGACCAGAATAGATCTGAACTAAACGGCTATACCGAAGTATTTGGTCAACAGGCTGACGTGATCGTGGCGAATCCATATGGCATATCATGTAATGGCTGTGGATTTATTAATGTTCCCAATTTAACACTTACCACCGGCACTCCTCATTTGGATAGTTCTGGGCAGCTGGAAGGGTTTCTGGTTGAGCAGGGACAAATAACGATTGAAGAGCTGGGCTTGGATGCTAGCCGTCAAGCAAATACTGATTTACTTGGTCAAGCGATCCAACTAAATGGCGCTATTTACGCACAAGAGCTAAAAATAGTTGCTGGAAATAATGAGCTCAACAAAGATGGAACCATAAACCAAGTTCAGTCTAGTTCTGCTCAACCGCAAATATCCATCGATAGCACTCTCCTCGGTGGGATGTACGCAAATAAAATCACCTTAAAATCAACAGCTGAAGGCGTTGGTGTAAATCTTCCCGCAGATCTTGTCGCGACCCAAAATGGGATAAGCATTGATTCAGCGGGCAAGATTACTTTGGGGCGCACTTACAGCGCAACCACTACGAACTTAGAGGCTCAAGAAAGCATTCACCTTTCGGGTAATCACTATGCCGAAAATGCAATAAAAATAGGTGCTAACACAGAAACTCATATAGATGAGGCCGTTGTTGCGGCAGGTGAAGCACTAAATATAACGACAGATAATTTAGTGCTAAATCAGAGCCAGATAATTGCAGGTTTGGACCAACAAGGAAATATTCAAAACACTGGTACATTGGACATCCAATCCAAACAACTGAGCGTGAATAGCTCTCAAATTAATAGTGGTTCGTCTCTGTCACTGGAATCGAACAACATATCGTTAAATGAAGACGCATCGATTGTTAGCCAGCAACTCGCTCTATCAAAAATTGATAGCCTGTCTAACAAAGGGCAAATTGTTGCCGACATTGCTGAAGTAAGTCTAGCTGAAGAGGCCACTCTTGACGGCGAGGGTGTTGTTTATGCTGACTCTCTATTAATAGAGGGAAAGCAGCTGGAAGTCGGTACTTTGTTGGCTGGTGGTCGAGAGCTTAGCGTTGAAACAGAAAACCTTAGTATCTCGGAGCAAGGCACATTAATTGGTAATGGTGAAGTATCAGTAACTTCAACAGGGGTTTTAGTGTCCGGAGGGCTAAGCGCTGACAGTTTAACTATAAGCAGTGAACAGTTGTTAGTTACGGATACCGGGCAAGTTATCGCTTCTAGTGATCTACAGCTTGAAAGTACAAAGCTAGAAAACCAAGGGCGACTTGAATCTGAAAGTTTAGGTATTAGCGCGCAATCTGTTGATAATCATGGGGTCATTCTTTCTGGCAGCGACTCTCTGGTCAAGGCTGATAATCTCAATAATTTAGGGTATCTGCATAGTAATCAGAATCTTAATTTGGAAGCCGAAACTGTCAGCAATCAAGGAAACCTTCAAGCTGCCGACAGTTTAACGCTAAGTATCGACACTTTTTCTAATCAAGGGCTAGTATCTGCTTCGCGTCAACTTAGCTTGCAAACAAAAACAGTATCAAATTCAGGTTTGATTGTTGCGGAGGAGCTTGAGTTAACCTCAATAAAGGTTTTGGATAACGGGCCGCAAGGACAAATAAGCGCTGATACAGCTTTGGTCTTGAATAGCAATCAACTTAAAAACAGCGGTTCAATTTCTTCAAATGGTTCGCTAAATCTTAATAGCGCATCCTTGCTTAATACTGGCACTCTTGAGTCTCTCGATGCACTTGAGATAAAGGCGATGGCTAGTTTCGAAAACAGCGGTGCTGTCAGAACCAATCAACAACTGAATTTGTCTGTTGGCGAGTTGTTTACTAACTCCGGAGATCTCCATAGTCAGGATGATCTTACTTTAACTACGGTAATATTTGAGCAAGTTGGTTCTTTGCTTAGTCTAGGTGAAATGAGTATCTCTAGCGATAGAGTTCAGCTCTCTTCAGAGTCCTCGGTATTAAGTCAAAATGAACTTTTGATATCAGGAACTGAATTCGATAATGCGGGACTTATTCAATCTGATTCTACCTTGGTATTAGTTAGCTCTACTGCTGTTAACCAAGGAACAATTAAAGCAAACAACGTTGAGCTTTCAACCGAGCGCTTAACACAAGAAGGCACCCTCCAAAGTGCAGGCACCTTGAACGTTCAAGCGAGTGAAGCGCTGAACAACAGCGGAGACATGTTGGCGGAGGCCATTGATATCCGCAGTGGTTTACTCACCAACAGCGGGCAGTTGTTAGCCAACGACCAATTGCTTGTTAGTGCCAGCGATATTGATAACAGTGGCTTCTGGCAGGGGCTTAATCAGCTTAATGTGGATGCCCAAGATATTAGCCAGCGCGGCGAATGGCGGGCGGGTAGTTTAAACCTCAGCGCGAGAAACCTCGATAACCAAGGGCAAATAGGCAGCGACGGTGCCAGCGTTGTAGTGATTAGCGAGACGCTGAGCAACCAAGGCGATTGGTTGAGTAATGGCGGCATCAGCCTAAGCGCCAGCACCCTTGAACAGCAAGGGCGTGTGCATGGTGCGGGTGATGTGAGCTTGCAAGCGAGCACACTTAACCAGCGTGGCGAGATTGTTGCTGGCCAAGCACTCACGCTGGATGCCAATACCCTTAACCTCACAGCGGGCAGTCAAACCAGTGCCACAGGGGTACTGCGCCTGGAAGGTCAAACGCTCACACTAGCGGGGGATGTGGTGGGTGCAGACCGGGTCGAGCTTGAAGGTGGCAACATTAGCCATAGTGGGCAGTTAGACAGCTGGGGCGACTTAGCGATAGCGGCAGGCAGCTTGAGTAACCAAGGCATTATGCGCAGTAACGGTAATGCACAGCTTAGTCTGGTAGATAGCCTGAATAACCTTGGCCAATTAGAAGTCGGCCAAGCACTTAGCGTGAGTGCGCAAAGCGTCAGCAACAGTGGCAGTATCCTCGCGCAAGGCAATGCCACGCTTAATAGCGATAGTATCGATAACAGCGGCACGCTGGTGAGCAATCAAGTGCTTACACTGAATGCAGATAGCCTGCACAGTAGTGGCCAGCTGCAAGGCGGGCAAGGTGTGCAGATTGCCATTACCGAAGATGCCACCTTCAGCGCTGGCAGTGAGTTAGCCAGTGGTGGCGACTTACAGCTGAGTGCCAGCGACTTAGTGATGGCGGGTGAGAGCTTCGTGACAGGCGATAGCACACTGAGTGCCACCCACCTTACGCACAGTGGCGTATTTACTGGTTTAGGCAATGCCGAGCTAGTGGTGAGTCAGGCGCTGATAAACGCCGGAGAGCTGAGTGTTAATGGCGGTTTAGTGGCGAATGCGGGCAGCTTCACCAATAGCGCCTCAGGGCAGATGAATGCAGGCACGAGTGTGCATATTGATGCGAGCACGCTCAATCAAGCAGGGCAATTAACCAGTGGTGGCAGCTTAGCGCTAGTGGGCACTACTCTTAACCATACCGGGCAAAGCCACGCGGTGGGTGATAGCAGCGTAAATATCACCGAGCAGGCCGATATTACTGGCGACATCATCAGCATGGCCAATCTGCAGATAAACGCAGGCAGCTTAACTAACAGCGCGACCTTAGCGGCCGAAGGCAATCTTGCCCTGAGTGCTGATAGCCTGACAAACAGCGGAACTATACAAGCCCTTGAGCACCTAAGTATCGCTGCCAATGATAGCCAATTAAGCGGTTCACTGGCAGGTAAGCAGCTCAGCATTACCGGTGATACCCTCAGCGTTGATGGACAACTCTATGCGACAGAGCTGATGGCGCTTGAGGTTCGTCGCCTAGAACAAGAAGGCATTCTCCAAAGTGCCGGCACCTTGAATGTTCAAGCGAGTGAAGCGCTGAACAACAGCGGCGATATGCTGGCAGAGATCATCGACATCCGCAGTGGTTTACTCACCAACAGCGGTCAGTTGTTAGCCAACGACCAATTGCTTGTTAG